>NZ_NEGF01000009.1:0-142419 GCF_002135195.1 Acinetobacter terrae | reverse complement strand
CATCAGGGCCACGTTAGGATTCAAATCTATGAAGACGGCTTATGCCACAATTAAAGGTATTGAAGTCATGCGTGCACTACGTAAAGGACAAGCATCGTCATTTTATTATGGTCAGCCTCAGGGTGAAGTGTGTCTAATCAACAGAGTTTTCGGTCTCTAAGCACTTTTTAAAGGGAACATCATCGACTCAAATCTCTATTTGCAACAGTGCCATAAATACTCAATTTATTCATTAAAATTAATTTACAAATAAAAATCTCTGACATCCTGCAGGCAACATCCATTTTCCCTGATTATTATTTTTTACTAAAAGACTAAAGCAAGTTATAGATTTATAGGTAACAGTAAGGGTAGGGCTATTGCAATAAAAATAAGGAGAGAAAAGATGTCTGCTCGATTTTTAATGCCTATTTTACTCCCCATAGTGGGCTCTGCCATGGTATTGGTATTAACAGGATGCGCGTCACCCTCCAAATCTCCCATCACAGACAGCTATGGTCCTCAACCTCATCTTCCTGAGCCCAAATCAAGTTTGCTGCCTACGGTGAATATTGCCCCTGCCAAAGGCTGGCCTGCAGGGACGATGCCAATACCTGCTGTGGGTTTAAAAGTACAAGCATTTGCAAAAGAACTTCAGCATCCGCGCTGGCTGCATGTGCTGCCTAATGGGGACGTGCTGGTGTCCGAAACCGATGCTCCGGCTAAGCCTGATGACGGCAAAGGCATTAAAGGCAAAATCATGAAACTGATGATGAAGAGGGCAGGTTCGTCGCATCCGAGTGCCAACCGCATTAGCTTGCTCCGTGATAGCAATGGTGATGGCGTGGCTGATCAAAAAACCGTATTTCTACAAAATCTAAACTCTCCGTTTGGCATGGCACTGGTCGGTAATATGCTGTATGTAGCCAATACAGACTCCCTCATGCGCTTTCCTTACCAAAAAGGTATAACTCAAATTACAGCAAGTGGCACCAAAGTGTTGGACTTACCGGGTGGCACGCTAAACCATCATTGGACCAAAAATGTCATTGCCAATCCTGCAGACAGCAAGCTCTATATTACTGTGGGTTCAAACAGTAACGTGGCTGAAAATGGGTTCGATAAAGAAGTCGGTCGTGCGCTGATTATGGAGTTTGATATTGCCACTGGTAAAGCACGGCCATTTGCAACAGGATTACGTAACCCGAATGGTATGGCCTGGCAACCTCAGAGTGGCGCGCTTTGGACGGTGGTGAATGAGCGTGATGAAATTGGTAATGACCTAGTGCCCGATTACCTGACCTCAGTCAAAGACGGTGCTTTTTATGGCTGGCCCTATAGTTATTATGGTCAACATGTGGACACCCGGGTGAAACCGCAAAAACCTGAGCTGGTAGCACGTGCGATTAAGCCTGATTATGCATTGGGCAATCATACCGCATCCTTAGGGTTGGCATTTTATACTGCTCAATTAATGCCGCAATATCGCGGTGGTGCGCTGATTGGTCAGCATGGCTCATGGAACCGTAAACCCCATAGTGGTTATAAAGTCATTTTTGTGCCGTTTCAAAATGGCCAACCTTCTGGTCAACCACAAGATGTATTGACTGGCTTTTTAAGCGATCAAGGTGAGGCGTTGGGACGACCTGTCGGTGTAGAAATTGATAGTTCAGGAGCTATTTTGGTCGCTGATGATGTGGGGAATATGATTTGGCGTGTATCTCCAGTGGGTACAAAAAATTATGATCGTTCAATGAATAAAGCAGTAAGTACGGCTTCTGCTAGCCAACAGCCTGTGAGTTCACAACCCACTGCAGAAAAAGCGGCTAGCCCCTAATTGGTTAAACAGTAAATGATAGGTTTTTAATAGCTGAGTCTTTGATGGAAGCCTAGGTCCAAGCAGTATCTTAGTACTTGAAGTTGATTAGGGCGGGTTGAACAAGGATGAAAACAAGAATAGGGAGTCAGGTGTTTTATCCGGGCACTGTTGCAAATAGGGATCTGAGTCGATGATGTTCCCTTTAAAAAAAGCTTAGAGACCGAAAACCCTGTTGATTAGACACACTTCACCCTGAGGCTAGCCATAATAAAATGACGAAGCTTGTCCTTTACGTAGTGCACGCATGACTTCAATACCTTTAATTGTGGCATAAGCCGTCTTCATAGATTTGAATCCTAACGTGGCCCTGATGATCCGCTTTAGCTTGCCATGATCACATTCGATCACGTTATTTTTATACTTAACCTGCCTGTGCTCAAAGTCTGGTGGACATTTTCCTTCCCGTTTTAACCGTGATAAAGCACCTCCATATGTGTGTGCTTTATCCGTGTTGATCACCCGTGGAATTTGCCACTTCTTCACATTATTTAAAATTTTTCCAAGAAAACAATATGCTGATTTGCTGTTACGTCTAGAAGAAAGGTAAAAATCAATGGTATAGCCACGTTGATCGACTGCACGATACAGATAAGACCATCGTCCATTCACTTTTACATAGGTTTCATCAATATGCCACGAGCTCAGATATGTAGGATTACGCCAATACCAGCGTAAACGTTTTTCTATTTCAGGGGCGTAGCGCTGAACCCAACGATAAATAGTAGTGTGATCAACATTCACACCACGTTCGGCAAGCATTTCCTGAAGTTCACGATAGCTAATGCCATATTTACAATACCAGCGCACAGCCCAAAGAATGATTTCACCCTGAAAATGCCGACCATGGAAGGGATTCATATGCTGCACTTTTAGCTAAAAGAGCATTCAGCTTACCATGAGTGGTTATTTGCAACAGTGCCTTTCAAAAAGTAAGAATATTATCCCAATAAGGAGGGCTTCCAATTTCCTTTAATATAAAATCTAAAACGGTTCTCACCTTTTTTGAACGAATTCTGTTTTCAGGAGAGACTAAATGAATCCCAACAGCATAAGGTTCTACTGTGCAAAGCCATTTAGGGAGTAATTTAACCAATTGATTGTTTTTAAAATAATCTTCTTCAAAAATCCATGTAGGGAATAATATAATCCCTCTACCTTCCAATGCCGCTGAAACCAACACTTCAGCATTGTTACTCTTTAAAGGACCTTGGGGTTCTATTTCAATAGGCTTGTCGAGTTCATCTTGGCGAAAGTACCATCTTTGACTCCCCGAAACGCCTTTATAAACAAGGCATTGATGTTTCTGAATATCTTGAGGTGTTTCAGGTGTTCCGTAGCGCTCAAGGTACTCAGGGCTCGCACACAATACGTAGGTCTGATCACAGACTTTTCTTGCGATCAGTGCTGAATCTTGCAGTGATCCAATCCGAATCGCAATATCGACACCTTCTTGGACAGGATCAATAAATGTATCTGTCAGGATTAGTTCCACTGAAAGGTCGGGATAGATATCATGCAATTGATTAACAATGCGCGATATATGTAATCGCCCTAGGGCAACTGCGGTATTAATACGTACCAATCCTCTCACATTTGAATTTTTCCCTGTGGCCTCCTCGTTGGCAAAGTCCAACGTATCGAGTACCTCCTTGATTTGGATATAGTACTTCTCCCCAATTTCAGTCAGCCGAACGGATCGTGTATTACGATAAAAAAGCTGCTTTCCAATGTCTTGTTCAAGTTTAGAAATAAACCGAGATACAGAAGAAGAGGGAACTTGAAAATGTTTGGCTGTCGCAGAAAAGCTGCCAGTAGTCGCGACCATTGCAAAATAACGTAATGCTTTTAACTGCATTTATATTTTTCCCCAAAATATATCGAGTAAGACTATTGTTGCGATTATAGCAATTATGTTTTGAAAAAATGATCAATTGTAGCTTTCTAACAACCCAATATAATTCACATCTCCTCTTACTAAGTAAGTAATGTATGAAACAGTTATGGATTTTACCATTGGTCTTTTTTGCTGGCATGGGGCTATCTATTGAAGCTGGTTTGCTGGGACCACTGGGTGAAGAAATTGGGCATATTTGGGCCACATTAGGCATTTTTGCGTTGGGTTCTATTTTATTAACATTTGGTCTTATTTTTGGTCGTCCACGACTCTCTCTTATGTTCAAACAACCACGCTGGCTACTTGCAGGCGGCCTGTTAGGTCCAATATATGTCGTCTCTTTAACTGTAGCTACGCCCCTCATTGGCGTTGGCTTGACAATGGTAGGTATTTTATTTGGTCAAGTAGCTGCCAGCCTAATTATTGATCATTGGGGCTTATTAGGCAGTAATAAACGAGCTGTAGACAAGTATCGTATCGGGGCGCTCATTGCCATTTTAGCTGCGCTCTGGCTCATTTAATAAGGAAGTTTCCCAATGATTTATATAATGTTACTCGTTGTTATTTTTGGTGGAGCTGTCTTATGTGCCCAGTCATCAATCAATGGTCGTCTAGGTTCAGAAGTAGGAGTGTTAGAAAGTTCTTGGTTAACATTTGTGATGGGCACACTTATTAGCTTCTTAATAGCATTCTTCTTTGAACCACAGTATTCTTTAAATTTATTTACTGCTCCAAGATGGCAGCTAACAGGCGCATTTTTTGGTGTTGCCTATATGTTAATAGTTGTGTTTGCTATGCCTAGACTTGGTGCTGCTGCAACAACTGTTGCTGTAATAAGTGGACAGTTAGTAATGAGTTTATTAATTGATAATTTTGGTTGGTTTAATAATGCTGTTATCACTATGGATGGATCGAGAGTTGCTGCTCTTTTACTATTAGCTATTGCACTATTTTGTATTTATAAAAGCAGTGCTACTGCCATAATTCAATCCAAGCCGAATTAAAAATAAAAAGGATTTTATTTTAAAATAGTTTCTTATTTTCATCTCCATTTCTATTTGGGGCTTACATTTATTGTTTTATCTTTTAAAATCAGTAGCATATTTCTTTGTAAAAAGCCCCTCCCCCCTCGAATGGGCTTTTTCATTGATTTATCACGTTTCACGATTTTCATAAGCTAAACTAAATGTAGTTGTCAATTTCAATTGAGTTATTCACCGGCTTTTAAATAACGGTATACCGCCTGGCGACTAATTCCAAATGCCTGACCTAATGCCATTTTTGAAGGGTACTTTCCATGTCATTAATTCAGTTATTACTGCTCAAATGCACGATCTGCGACACTATATGATCCAAACACTTCCTTTACTGAACGCGTATCTGGTAACACATATACGATTCCATTTGTTCCAGTGAAGGATGGACTTATAACCTGGTCATAAAACTTGACGGGAACGTTAATACACCCGTACGAAATTCGACGTTCCAAAGGGTTTTTGGATTCTAAGCGTTGCAAGCGGCGTTCTTTGGTAGATGACGTAACAACACGATGTAGTGAGATTGCCGCATCATAATCTACCCATAAAATTTCTTTATTATGTATATTTTTACCCAAGGCTGCGACGAATCGACCAGCAGGCGTAGTACGTTGTTCTGGTTTAATGCTCGCTAAGGCCATAGTGCCAATATTAGGGATTGAATTATCGCCCACTGCCAAGCCAAGTAGTGCTGGTGCCGCGCCAGTTAATTGCCCGAGTGCGTCAAACACATAAACCTTGGCTGCCTTTTTATCCACAATTACAAAAGGCATCTGTTGGTTGTCACCTGAATCAATCACCCAATCTGCTAAATATACAGAAGCTTGAGTGGCAGTTTCCTGTTTGAAGTTGGCGCGTTTAGTACTGAGCTTAGGTACTGGTGAGTGAACAGGCGTTGCATGAATCTGGGTTTTATAATAATTCGTGGCGAAGACTGGACTTATAGATCCTACAGATTCCTTAGGCTCGGCAGCCAATGCAAGACTGGTAATAAAGCCAGACAATATAATTCCAAGCCAAAGCCGCTGACTCATCATAATAATTGCCGATTGGGTTAGATTGCTAAATCTAGCCGCTGACCACAGTTTTTCAGTCACGATTACACTTGTGTATCCAAAAAAATTCATTGAATTGCCTTATTACTCAAAAGTAATTCCTGTCGATCGGACTCTATCGACAGGCTTTGTTTGATCCATCGCTACGATCTAATTTAATGCAGCTCAAAAACAACCTAAGATTAAGTTTAAAAATCTCTTAGTTGCGATCCTGCTTAGGTAGGTAAACAGGCGGCACGTAGATTACCGGTGGTTGCTTGATGACTACGGTTTTGGGTGGTACAACCACTGGGGGTACAGACACTTCTACAGGTGGCAATTCCGCTGGTGGTAACACGGTAAGTAATGGAGGTACCACGATGATTGGTGGCAATTTTCCTGGTGGAGTCGGTTGAATTACTGGCGGTACAACCACAGGCGGAGTTACCGGAGGAACAACTACTGGTGGCACAACCACAGGCGGAGTTACCGGAGGAACAACTACTGGTGGTACGACCACGGGTGGATTTACCGGAGGAACAACTACTGGTGGCACACCTCCAGCCGATATTGTTCCAGTGGTTGTGCGTACACCAGTACAACAATCAGCAGCCAAGGCAAAGTCGCCTGCATTTAAACCACTCAGGCTATAGCCATCAAAGGTAATGGTTTTATCTGTTCCTATAGCAGCATTATCAAATGTAGCTGTGCTATTTGGGCCTGCAACTAAGCTTACGCCTGAAGGATTACCGATGAGTCCCGAAAGCGCTGTGGTGGTTGAACCATCAAATGCTTTGTCACCACCGGTTGCATACACCAACATATGTTGTGTCAGTGTGGAGCCTTCAGTTAATGTGAAGTTCGTAGCGTAATCAGTGGGCGCTGTATAGGAGACTGGATTATAATTAATAGTAACGGGGGCAGTTGAACCAGTCACGGCCATCTTTGGGGCAGTTTGCGAAAAAATTACTGTGCCGCCCTCCATACCCGGTTTCTTCGCCCCATAACCCGCGCTAAGCACTAAACCCGAAGGAAGGCCAAGGCTTCGCTCTGGGATGGTTGTACCTCTGGTCAATGTAAGTGCGGCATTGATATTAATGTCTTCGTCTGCGCAGAAGGTGATGTTGCCATCAGTCGTCGTGATCGCTTTGTTCATGTTTATATCACCGCCAGCAGCCAGTAAAATACTGCCCCTGGTTGTGGTAATAGGCGCGTCGACGTTGATGTCGCGTCCACAGCACACTTCAAAGTTACCCTCGGTTGCCGTAACAGCTTTTCTAATGTTGACGTCGCGGTCAGCAAGTAACGTCAGTGTGGTGGGGCTTGAACTGGCTGACCACGTCACTGCTTCGTTAATGTTGATGTCACCATCACCCACTGTTGTAGTATAATAATTTGACACCGGTGGCGTACCAGCTTGGATAGCATCCGAGCCAGGTGAGGTTCTAATAATGACACTATTGGTCACCAGTAAATCTGACAGCTTTGCCCCTGAAATATTAGAAGTATTACTCGTTTTTGGGTCATCGCCAACATTGAAGTCTTGCGGATCGATTAACCAGGTGCCAGTCTGACCTGAAGAGGCCAAGGTGGTAATCTTGGCAGTATCGCTAATGCTCACTTTTGCCGCTGAGGTTTCGATGAAACCCCCAGAACCACTTGTTGGGGCACTTGCATCCATTGTTCCTGCAACGAGCGTACTACCATTTTGCATGCCTGCCAGCAGTTTAATCGTGCCTTTAACATTTTGAATAGTTTGTGCCTGAATCACTCCAGTGTTATTGACTGCATTGGCGAGTAGACTTCCTGCAGTTTGAGTGGTCATTAGCACTTGACCACCATTGGCTTGAATCAGCCCACCATTTTCAACCAGTGCATTGACCACGTCTTGGTTGACCACGATATTCAGCAACTTGTCACCTGCGACATCTAGCGTCATGGCTTTGCCTGCTGCCAGAGCAACTGTGCCAAGTTTCGCTGCAATCACCCCTTGGTTACTCACGTTGGCGCCTAATAATGCGACATAGCCACCATCTGCAGCATGAATAGAACCCTGATTGAGTACCGTTCCTGTTTCTTTGCCAGAAAATTTATAGTTATTTGCCATAAAATCAGCATCGGCGATATTGAGCGTAGACGCCACAAGTCCACCCACATTGACGGATGCCGTCTTGCCAAATAAAACACCATTTGGATTGATCAGGAACACTTTGCCGTTCGCTGACAAATTCCCCATAATATTGGATGCATCTGAACCCAGAACGCGGTTTAATGCGATCGAGCGGCTATTGGGTTGTACAAAGTTAACTGATTCACCGCGATTGATGTTGAAGCTTTGCCAGTTGATCGCCACATTTTGTGAGTTTTGCTGGATAGTCATATTGCCCGGCAAAATGCTAATGTTCGCGTTTCCTGCCGATACCACACCACCTACGGGTTGCGCATACGCTAGAGTGGTACCGCACACCACCAAGAGTGATGCGGCTAAGCTTTTTAATGCAAAATCTATACTGCTATTGCCCATCGTATTACATAACGATGACTTTTTGCCTGCGCTGCGAGCATTCTCGGACACGGCTATAAATGTGCCAGTCCTTAGGTTACAAATCGATCTATATATGCGATTCATGCTGTCATTCCTTTATTCTTTAATTTATGAATTCAATGCTGTTTGCTTTTTTGTTAGCAAAAACTTAGAAGTATTTGACCAGCTGAACCCAGAAACGACCGCTTTTGTCAGGTGCAGATATTGCTTTTTCACTGCCCAATTTGTGCGCGTAAGCAAATTTCATCGCAAAATTATTGTAATCCATCCAGTTTATTCCCACGCCCGCGCCACTCAGCGTTCGGGTGTTATCTTCATTGGTCCAAGCCGCCTTATCAGTGTTTACGCGACCAGTATCAATAAAGCCCACCAATTGCATTTGACCGGGTATTTGCTCAGCAAATTTAGGTAAATCTTTTCTGACTTCCACTGTAAGCACATAGCCTTGATCACCATAGGCTTCACCTTCGGGGTAGGCACGCACTGCATTCATGCCACCCAATCCCATTTTTTCTGAGTTATCAAGATTCTTTGATGCCAACTGGCCATTAAACCCAGCATAGAGGGAGACAGTATTCGTCACGCGTTGTAGACGATTGGCGCTGAGTGCCAATTTATTATAATGGCCATCACTACGCGCAGTGAGTGCATCAACTTCATAGGCAGCAGGTGTTTCGATATTGAGATCACCAAAGGTTGCAGCTAATGAATAGCTGTTTAACCCACCCCCACCCAGATTATCCATATGGTTCCCACGTAATGCAGCAGTGAGTGCATTGACCTTTTTATCGGTCACCATGGATATTGCGTCGATTCGATCCTGTAGTATTTTATTTTCATACAGAAGGTCAGCATACAAATTATTGTTGCGTGAGCGAATCAACGGATAACTGCCATATACGCTGGCAATTTTTGCATCACCATGCGCGTCTAAAACTTTAAACTCTTTGCCAAGTTCGTAGTCTAGCCAGCTATAAGCCACACCAGCGGTGGCTTTAGCAAACTGCATTTGATAGGCTGCTCTGGCATAATTTAAGCCCTTGCCAGAGGTGAGCACACGCAGTGAAGCGACGTCACCATGGCCAGCTAAATTGTTCACGTTCATTGTCGCGCCAATGCGATTTTCACCGGTATAACGATTGCCTGCATTGTCAGCATCAATACTGCCAGTGATACGCGGTGCAGGATTCACATCAACAATTAAATCCGAAGTCCCTGCCGTTGCACCAGGTGCTAATGTTGAACTGACATTTACCCCGGCAATGTCAGAAAGCAGCAGCAAGCGACTTTCAAGTGGTGCATGGGTGATCACATCACCGCTCTTGATGCCCTTAAGCTGACTCGCCACTAAGCCATTGGACAGGTTGGTCTGATTACGCACAATAACTTTGCCATATTGACCTTCGATCACGGCCAGAGTTACTACGCCATTTTCAATGTCTTGAGCAGGTAGATAGGCTTGCGCTACAAAATAACCATTTTTATGGTAGTAGTTGGCAATGCTGGCTGCCATTGCGCGCAGATCTGACAGGGTGAGTTCGCTATTGGGTTTAAACTGGGTGAGTTTTAGCAACTCAGCTTCAGAGTAAGCCTGCATTCCAGTGATTTGAAGGCTTTTAACATTAATTTTGACATTGTCATATTGTGGCGTTGCTGCCGTGTCACTCGGTACAAGGCTAATTATTGGTTGTTGTTTTTGTGGAATAGGCGAAGATGGAATTTGTTGTAATTGGCTACCAGCACTAGGTGGCTGGGCAGCTAAGACACTTTGGCTCAATGCCAGTATTGCGAGCGGCCATACTTTTTGATTTAACATAATTTCCCTGGGTGAATAACCCAAATGGCTAAATTTCTTAAAAAATCTTAAGCTTAAAAGAATTTTAAGCTTAATTAATGAATCCCCTCTTGAATGCTGGGATCGCGTCTGTGCTGTACAGCACATAGCTGGTGCACGGCAAGTGCCTGATTCAAGAAGAGTATTATCTGTAGTGAAGATTTACGGGTAGAAGGGATAAGAATCTTGAGAAATTTTTATGATCTGCGCTTCGTATAATCAGTATTAGGAGACAGTGGCTTAAACAGAATTCGGCTTATCTAGACAATTTTAAAAATTTTTCCACTTAGGGTACTTTGAAAATACATTTCAAAACTCGGACGAATATCTTCACCCTCAACTGTAATATGTTTGACATTGGAATGAGATTGCGTATTCGAAAAATGGTGATCCACTGTCGCTTGAATAGCGTGTTTAATCCCAAACTGATCTTTTACACTGATACTTTGTTTAAGCATGAATATACCTTGAATAATATTATGATTATGATGAAGCTAGGATGTTAAATTAAATGTTTTATATCTATCTAATTTTCTTCAAATAACTTTATGATTTAACTTAAAAAGCTGATGTAAAGAAGTATAAAATGAACGACCATCTAAATTTAAATCAACCTCCACCCCAGACTGAAGCAGAACCCGCTTCCCTACTTCAATTTTTTTAAAACCCTGACGTGTATTTTGCATTTTATTTAAGGGAATTAAAGACACTATAATTTCGGTACCATTTTTAGATTTAGCAATTAAATCATTTATTTTTAACAATTTATATCCTGTTTGTTAATACTTTTTTTCCAATACGGAAAACAACTTTAAAATTAAATTTTGAGCCATAAAAAAGCACATCTAGGTGCTTTTTTAATACTGATTACTACTTATACAGCAATAATATTTACAGCATTCGGGCCTTTTTGACCTTGAGTAACACTGAATTCAACTTGTTGGCCTTCCATTAAGGTTTTAAAACCTGAACTGGCGATTTCGCTAAAGTGAGCAAAAACATCTGGACCTGATTCTGGCTGGATAAAACCGAAACCTTTAGTTTCGTTGAACCACTTTACAGTACCTTTAACAACATTTGAGTTTGACATAATAAATCCTACTGATTTTTAATAATTTTTAGCCATTTTATTGACTGAATATAACTTTGAAAATAATAAAGAATGGAACTTAAAATCTGAAAAAAACGAAGGATTATGACTAAAACTGCGATACTTAAAGAAGATTTACCGAAACAAGACTTTTTTTCTAGTTGAGTTAATCATACATGAATTAAACAAATAATCAAGTTTTCTTATATGTATATTTATTTTTTTTATAAAAGATAGGGATTCATTAAAAAGTTTAGTTATTTCAATAAGATTAACTTTGTATTGTAAATGTAACAAGATAAGGTTACCCTGTTGATCTAGTAATTTTGATAAGTAATGAATGCGTTTATATAGCTCTGTAATAACAATATTGGCCTTTTTAATTTCGGGAATGATCGTTTTTTCCCATATGCAAAGCACGAATCACCCTCCAAATTTGACCACTTTATTTATTGCTCAATAGTTAAGTCCAATAGAAAAAACCGCATAACAGGCGGTTTTTTTGTATTCGTTAGTATGACGAATACAAAAAAAATATCATTTCCTTTAACCTTTATTAAGTTAAATAAAGGGACTTTTTTAGGCAAGTTTTCTTAAATTTTTAGCATAAAAAGACTCTGATTTGATATCAACAGACAAAAAGTTAATATTTTTTCATTCCATAAATACTTTAAATTTATGGTTTTAAGTAAAATTTCTTATCCGAGATTCAAGTTATATAGAGTTTATGGATTACAAATTCCCATTACTGCTTTTAACAGTTTTGTCGATAACATCGATAGAATTTTAATGATGAGAAAACAATTAAATATAGTGAGTAATGTGTCTATAACTTCATCATGTAAAATATTAGTCATGATGATAGAAATAAATAATACAGTAAATAAAAAGTATAAAAATGAATGTTCATTACAGGAAAAGCGTTTTTTCATAAAGAAGTGATGTAGCTAGATAGAACTAGATTATAGAGAGATATGCGTAGCAGTTATATATTGAATAGATAAATCTAAATCAAAATTCTTGTTTCAAAGCAGCGAGGTTACGAAAAAAAGCCAATAAGTTTTTAGACTTATTGGCCTTTTATTTTATTAGTGTCGATTCTGGTTTTTATGATCTGGATGCCCATTGTTCACATTATATTTAAAGGGTGCTTGATGAGCAGGACCTTTTCTAAAATCATGTTTTGGCGGTTGGAGTTTGTTATCAGTATGATGTAGCAGGTGGATGTTGATAATCCTGTAATGGGGCGCGGCCACCGTAATCATTGTGAAAGAGGCTACAACTAGAAAAACAAGTAAATCAGATATAGTTTTTTCATTTGTATTCACCTAAGAAGTGATTTCATAAGGGGGCTTAGGACTAATGTGTGTAAATTAGATAGATAGCCAATGCAGGGTTCAGGTAAACACCACTATATTCACTTATAATGATTATTATCTAGCATAAAATCGCCTCACATATAAAACCTCTTTCATAAATCAAAAAATGATCTTCTTTTGGTTAATATTCGTACCCAAGATTTTATTCGCATTCGTGCATAATCTGCGGATGAAATACATCGATTCAAACAAGCTTTCTGATCCTCAGTTCAAGCGATACACTGGCATCTCATGGTCAACCTTCTATTTAATGGTTGACCAATTGAAGAAACATGTTCCTACTAAAGGCAGACCGCCCAAGTTAAGCCTGGAAGACCAGGTTCTGCTCTGTCTGAGTTATTGGCGGGAATACCGAACCTTATTTCATGTTGCGACGAGTTACGGGGTTTCAGAGCCCACAGCCTCAAGAATTGTCCGTCATGTTGAAGACTGCCTGATTCGGTCCAATCTGTTTAATTTACCGAAGAGTTTACCCGAGGGCGAAGGCATCGACTGCAATGTTGTGATCGTGGATGCCACAGAAATTCCAATCCAAAGACCTAAAAAAACAGAAGAAAAGCGATAGCGGCAAGTGAACCGTACCGGGTTTGTCGGAGACTTTTTATTTAAGTTAGGCCACCTGACCTAACGGGTTAATCTTATCATAGTACATTGCTTCAAAATCAAAAGGTGATACATAACCCAGTGCACTATGTACACGCTCTTTATTGAACCAATCTACCGAGTTTAGTGTCGCAAGTTGTACATCCGCTAAACCTTGCCAATCTGCTTTTAAATATTCAATCACCTCTGTTTTGTATAAGCCATTCACCGTTTCAGCCAAAGCATTATCGTATGAATCACCGGTCGTACCGACTGATGCTCGTAAATTTGCTGCTTCTAAACGATTGGTATAACGAATGGAAAGATATTGAACCCCTCTTGCGGAGCAGTGCTCCTCATATGATGAATCACGTTCTTTGGCATGCCTCGATCATGCAATGCTTGCTCCAATGCATCCAGGACCATGTCTGTATTCATACGTGTAGATACTTTCCAGCCAACAATTGCTCGTGAGAAAACATCAATAATAAATGCTGTATACACCCAGCCAGAATTGGTTTGAATATATGTGAAGTCAGCGACCCACAGCTGATCTGGATGATCAGCACTAAAATTCCGTTTTACCAAGTCGGCTGCTCGTTTTTGATCATCTCTGTTACGTGTGGTTTGTTTGTTCTTACCACGCCAAACACCTTGTATACCTAGTTTTTGCATCAATCGAGCAACTGTACAGCGCGCAATAACATAGCCTTCACGGTTCAGTTTTTGCCAAACTTTACGCACACCATATCGACCTGAACTTTCTTTCCAAATTCGTTTAATTTGTTCAGCATGATGCAGGTCATGCAGACCCCGTTTCGCTCGATGTTCTGGATTTACTGTGAGATCTAAAGTTCGATAATAAGTCGAAGCTGCGATCGGTAAAATTCTACAAATCGCATCAACACCATATAAATCTTTATTGTTATGGATAAAATCCACCATTATTTGTGTGGGCGGTCGAGCTCCGCCTGGGCGAAAAAAGCGGCTGCTTTGCGTAGAATTTCATTGGCTCGTTGCAGTTCTTTATTTTCGCGTTCAAGTTGTTTAATGCGTTCTTGGTCTGAAAGCTGCTGTACTTTGATTGGATTCTGTTGATTTAAATGCTTCTGATGCCAGGAACGTAGTGTTTCAGGCGTACAGCCAATCTTAGGTGCAATTGCTGTGATTGCAGCCCAAGTAGAAGGATAATCTTTTTCGGATTCAATCAATAATTGAACCGCTCTATCTCTGATTTCAGGAGTATATTTGGGTTTTTTCATCGGAACATTCTCTCAGGAAAGTTGGTCTCCGACAAACCCGGTACGGTTCACCATATACTTTCTTCATCCTTAGTTAAACCCACGCATGCAGGACAGTACGCAAATTAGCAATACGCTCTTTTAAGCGAATCATAATGCAGTCAATTGTATACAATTCTTTAAGGGTTAAGCCTGAACAACTTAAACTTTGATATATCGCAAGTTCATCACAACAGAACTGAAAATCTTTTTTAGCTTGTACACGATCTGTCATGGTTACCATCAATAAGAAAAGAAAAACCCCGACAAATTAATGACGGGGTTGAGGTGTCGTAATACTTTCGACAAGGAGGTAAATATAAATCTCTTTAAATAAAAAACCTGCTTAACTCTCCCAAATTAAACAGGCCTAATTTGAACTATAACTTTAGATTTTTTGCAGTTATGCTTTGTTTTAACTAAATATATAATTAAATTATTTCAACAATATGAAAATAAAAAATCATGATTATTATTCTAATTAATCGTATGTTTTTTGACTGTTCATTACGTAAGTTCCTTCAAATAATCCCGACACACTTTGATTTTTTCATCATCAACCGTGTAATCGAATTCAGTGACACCCTGTAGGCCAAATAAACACATTAAGAATTGGAGCATGTATTCTCTTTTATTTCCGGCAAAAAAATACCTCCCGAGGGTGGGAGGCTAAAACTAAAAACCAGAAACTACAGCGATAGATTGTATGGCGCGTATTCTATATACAATTAATTTTCAATCACTGGCAAAATATTACTTTAAAATTCAATTTTAAAACCCAATAAAAAGTCCGCTTAACCGGGGTGGTATTAAGCAGACTAATTTGATTAACCTATTTTATTCTTTTTACTAGATCATCTTCTATTTCTTTGGAGTGATTAAAAGATAGCACCTCAAAGCAAATAACAAAGTATTAAGAATATAGAAAAACTGTTTTCACTCGTTTAATTTGAGTTACTTTTCTTTCACCGTAAGAAATTTTGAATATTAAAAAAGCCCGATCCATGACTTAGCTTTCGTTGCTATATAAAAATAAAAAAACCTGCTTACTCTCCCAAGATAAACAGGTTTAATTTGCGCCGAGACCTAAGGACTCTATAGTTATTATTTTCGACAAATATAGAATTAAATTATTTCAATAAGATGAAAGCATTAAAAATATAATCACATTCAAAATCAGACTTGTATTTTTAATGTGTTATTCACTTCCGTGGCACCATGAAGACCAAATAAACACATTAGCAATTGGAGCATTGTTTTTCTCCTGATAAAAAAAAGCCCACTCAAGGTAAGATGATGTGGGCTTATAAACTAAGGACCTTGGAAGGTCATTCAGAAACTACAGCTAATTTCTGCTGGTTATTTTGTACACTAATCAAATAATTTATAGTGGCACAATATACCAAAAGTTAAAATAACATTAATTAAATCAAACTATTAGGGAAACTTAATTAATGATTTATTAAATATTAAAAGCCAGTAGTCTGACGCGGGGCTAGACGCTACTCTCATTCACTAACAACCAAATAGGCATGGTCGCTTCGATCCTAATTTCGTTCTATTTATGGTGGGCCATCACATCCCGACTCTGAGTTTTTTCCTGCATATCCTATTCATGCTCGATAAACTGCATGGGTTGTATCGGCTTTCGTGCGATCTAAACGTGCTTACTTAAACAGTCTTTAGCTAATTAGCAAGCTTTTGCTAATGGGCATACTTTTCTCATGGCAATTAAAAGCCCGCTTACTCTTTCAAATAAGCGGGCCGGTGCTGTAGTCATTTTCTTCGTTTTACTTGCGTTCGCAAAAAGAATATAGCACCTGAATTTTGATAATAAAGTATACGGAATATAGATAAACTGTTTAAGCGTGTTGAATTTAAGTTATTTTTCTTTTCAGGTAATAAATTATAAACATTAAAAAAGCCCGATCAATTGAACGAGCTTTCGTTGGTATACAGATATATTAAGTTAAACCCTTCACCTCAAGCTGATAATCATCTTGAGTAACTCTAATTTTAATCTTCTTATATTTTCGCTTACTGGGCTCCATAGCTGAACCGACCACTTCGTCAAAGAATTTTCGATCTTTCATTAACTCGCTATAAGCCCTATAGCCAATTAATATTTTTTCAGGTTCTTGATTTTTTGAGACCATATCACCAATAAGTTTATCTAATTTTTTTACATTAATATTTGGCATTTAGGGTGAGCTTAATTTTTAAAACAACATCATACTTTAATTTTATAAATATCTTGTATTAAAAAAGCTCACCTTTCGATGAGCTTTAAAATTTATCCATCTCAATAGATAGATACTCAATAAATATTTTTTTTCTTCTATCTCTGGTATTTCACACACCCAAAAAGCTCGAGAATCTGATCGAAAGTTGAATATTGTAAAATCAACAACTACTTGAACACCCATTCTTACCCTAGGGGATGGGGCTAAAAACTCGTTATGAGATTGCCAAACGAATTAAGCCTTTTGTTGATGTAGCCTATCAATATGAAAAGGGACAAAAGCTAACTTCTATGCAACAAGCTTCCAATTCAGAAAAAGGATGGTTGTATGGTGCAGGTATCGAGTTTTTTAAAAAAAAAGTGATTTTAACAAACATCAGAAATAGCAGTTAAAGACTGCTATTTTATTTTGTGCGTGCTTATTTGGTTGGGGATTGCCTTTAAGTGATATTACTGTATCAATTACCTTTTTTAGATCTACGATTCTGACAAACTAATTTTGCTTAATTTGAAATAGATTAATTTTTAGTATTCTCATTTCAATGCCAAAATCTTTCTTGCACCATTGAGTACGAATAAAGAAACGAGTATGCCAATGATTAAGTCCGGATAAGCTGAACCCGTCCAAGCTACAAGTACACCTGCGAATATAACGCCCATATTTACGACAACGTCATTCGCCGAGAAAATCCAACTGGCTTTCATATGTACGCCATCTTCTCTGTGGCTAGAAATAAGATATAAACATGTCACGTTCGCTATAAGAGCGAGCAAACCTATAACCACCATGAGCGTTGATTCTGGTTCACTTCCAAACATGAAGCGTCTGATGACATCGACAATAACAATGACAGCGAGTAATAACTGAATCCAACCTGCAAAATGGGCTGCTTTCACTTGATACTTCGCAGCTTTTCCGACAGCATATAGTGCAATACCATAAACGGCTGCATCGGCAAACATATCTAGAGAATCAGCAATCAATCCTGTAGATGCAGCAATAATACCGCTGATGAATTCAATAAAGAAAAGTAAAGCATTAATGCCTAATAGCAGTTTAAGAACTTTAGCCTGTTTAACAGGATCAGGCTCATTTGGTAGATCTCCTAAAGAAAGCTGTGTTTCATCAAGTTTCGCACCAAAACCGAGTCCTTCAAGTTTGCTTGTAATTTGCTCAACACCTTCATTATGGAAGACTTTCAGTTTTCGATTGGGAAGATCAAAAGCGAGACCTTTAACTGCTCCAAGATCTGAAAGTGCCATGCGAACGATTTGCTCTTCCGCATAGCAATCCATTTTTGGAATGATGTACTCACTCATGTATTTAGCGTTTTTTGAAAATTCTTCGAAGCCTAGATTTTCTTTGGGGTCAGAACCACAGCAGGATGGAGCGGTAACTTGACAACTATTTGAAATGTTACAGCAAGCAGATGAAGATTTTTTTTCATCCCCATCACCATAACAACTAGGCGTGCTATCACAATTTTTTGAAGTGCTTTCTTTTGACATTGATGGATGATTTTCTGGTTGAAACTTATTATCTTCACATAGTGTTTCTTTACTACATCCACAGCCACTCATCATGATACCCATTGAAAAAGTAATAACTAAAAAATTTCGTTAACTCAAAGCTATAAAATCTAAATCCTCAACGATGCTATTAAGCTGATTTTTTTCAGTTTTAAATGATGGATTACGAGCTCTATATAGTGCTAATGCTTTTAATTCATTTGACATAAATAACGCTGATTCTTCTTTCCAGGTCGATTTTCTAGTATCAAGATGCCTATTATTAGATATCCAATCAGAAACCTCAGCATACATACAAGAATTGTCGGCAAAAACTAATTTAGCTTGATTATCGGTTAAATTTTTGAAAACTTTATGGGTGGGTAATATTGATCCAGACACATGAAAAAATGTATATACATATTTATAATTACTGTTCATGTGGACTACTCTTACCTGAATATTTCACTATGATAGCAAACCTATATCGAAATCACACTGACCGTGTCCACACTAAAAGGCATTTAAAACTAGGGGGCTGTTTTAAATATTTTCACAATTTATGGTCTTCGTAAAGTCACAATCCACATAGTCTAGGAACTTCGATTCAGTTATTCCCGTTTTTTATCTCATAATCTTTCAGAGTATCTATCGTGTGTGAGACTATCGATCCATGCAAAAATAAACTTGCTGCTCAACGCCCACTCTCACCTTCTGGGGTTAAAAATTTAAGCCGTATTGCAAGGGTTCAAGCCTGATCAGCTTGTTTTAGGAATTTAAAGCAATACAGAAGGTTGCACTTCGCTATTGCTTTAAAAAACAATTGAATGATTTTATTCAAAAAAATTTATACTGTTTTATTTGCAGCCGCATATTCATAAATCGTGTCGAGATCTTTCTGAATCGAACTGGAAACCACATCCGGTAAAATTTGGTTCACTTTGACAAATATTTTTTCCGGATAGCCGACTTGATAAGATAAACGCTCATTCTGAAGAAATTGATACAGTTCCTGAGCAACAAATTCAGGACTGTCCATTTTCACCCCAAGCTTCTGGTTCATTTTAATGACATTTGAATGATTCATGGCGGTATCGGTTGCCCGGGGAGAAAAATATCTGAATTTAAGTGCTGTTTTGTTGTATTCCCTGGCAAGTGCTTCTGTCGCGCCTTTTAAGGCAAATTTGCTTGCGCAATAACTGACATAGCCCGGGTAACCAATACTGCCAAACGTGGAACCGACATTAATCATCTGGCTAGGCTGACTTTTTGACATGAACGGAATAATTTGCTGAATAAGCTGCAGTGGATAGACCACATTAATCAGCATCATCTGTTCCATCATTTCATGTGACTGATCTGAAAACAGGGAAAAATCATTGATTCCGGCATTGTTGATATAATAATTAATCGGACTATTCAGTTTGGAAATTTCACTGATCAGATCATCACGGCTTTGCTGCTCAGACAGGTCACAGCAGATATTATTCAGTTTAATCTGCGGATAACGCTGAGATAAATTTTCATTCAAGCGCTGAAGTGCATCTTGATTGCGGCCCACCAGCACAAGATTTATTCCATGCTGCCCCAAAATATTGGCAATGGCTTGGCCGATGCCTCCTGTTGCACCAAAAATAACCGCGGTTAAGTTAGACATCATCATTCTCGCATTTAATTAAAATATTGATTTCAATACACTGACCATCATCAAAAATCGGGTTTCATCCCTAAGCCCATACAGATATACAGCTTTCGGTTTTCAAGCGGCACCCGTATTTCACGCCGGCCATGCATAAAGCGTTTATTATCAATAATGGCGATATCCCCATCCTGCCAGTTGATTTCCGAGGTATGGCTTTCACAGCGTTCTGCCAATTCTGCAATTAAAGCAGGACTGATTTCAGAACCATCGGCAAAATAAAACCGTGGTTTTTCATAATTATAGGAAGGTCCCAGCAAGGTATTGGCAAAAGCAGGCACGCCTTTTAAATTGTCGCTACGCACCATATTCATTTTCAAATGGTACTGCACGCCTTCATCCTCTGCTGGGCTGATGCTCTGCCCGGGAATCATCTGAATAAACTGCTGCAAATTATGCGGCGTGACCTGTTCAGCATCGCTAATATTTAGCGCTGTAGCGACATATCTTTGCCAGATGTGTTTAGGTAAATAGCGGCTGATGGTCATCGGTTGGGCAAATTTTTGCTTGAGCGTTTCAGGCAGACTCTGCCAAACTTGATATCCATCACACAACGTGGTCTGAGAACCTTGTGAAGCACTTTTCTCACTAAAAAATGCAATGATGTCCGGCGGTAATGGCGTTGTTCCATTTTCAATATGCAAGCCAACCGCTTGTGTACCGGCATCCACTTTCTGCGATTGCCGGGTGACATTTTCACGTGCCGGATCATAGGTCAGCTTCTGACATAAGCGACTCATCAGCTCACTAAAGGAAGCCACATCATACTGTTCATGTCTTAATAACACCCAGCCCTGCTCCACCAAGGTGTTTTTAATGGACTGATGGGATGATCTTAATTGTGTTTGTGCGATGTTCATCTGTTTCACTCACTGTTTCTGCCTATTTCAGGACTGATACCGGGGCAGAAGAAACTGTTTAAATTTGCCATTCATCTGCAGCAATCAGCTTTGCTGCAAAGCTGCATGGAAGTGCTGTTTTATCTGGTTACGTCGTAATTTTCCGTTATCGGTCAGCATCTGATTTTTTAGGGAAAATGGCTCTGCTGCACGACACCAGTGCTTAATCTGGGCATAGTCCGGCATACGCGCATTGGCTTTTTGAACGGCCGCTTCAATCAGGTTGTCTGAAGAGCAGGCTCTGGCATAAATCACGGCGGACAAATGCGGCTGTGCTTCGCCAAAAATGGCAATCTGATGAATTTCCGCTTCGCTTAAACTGTTCGATTCCACCCATTCTGGCGAGATGTTTCGGCCAAAGCTGCTCACAATAATCTGCTTAATCCGGCCGGTAATATATAAATAGCCTTCTTCATCAAAATATCCGGCATCGCCGGTATGGATATAGGGGCTAACTGCCATGTCATTGACATAACCGAGCATGGCATTGCCCTTGACCACCACTTCAGCATTTTTTTCTATTTTGACCTCTACATGCGGCAAGATTCGTCCCACACTGCCAATTTTGCGTGCATTGGGCAAATTCAGGCTCACCACAGAAGCACATTCCGATAGACCATATCCCTCATATACCGGGAGATTCAGCATCTGGCACTGGCTGAGTAAATCTGGTGAAACTTTTCCTCCACCTACGGCAATAAATTTCAGCGTAGCAAAATCTGTAGGGCCATGCTCGGCAATATATTCCACGATCGCCTTGAGCATTTGCGGGAGCAGAATCACGCTTTCAATCTGATATTTCCGTACCGCATCCACGAAGTGCTGCACATTAAACTCATGATTGGAGATCAGGCCAAACTGACTAACCTCTTCCACAACCACGGCTCTCCCCATGCTGAGAGCAACATAGATGCCCGCAATATTTTCCAGTAATGTGGCAAATGGAATCAGGCATAAATGACGGCCCAGATGACTGGATACCAGTGCATTACTTAAGGATGCTGTAATTGAGTCAATGGTTTCCTCCGCCAGACAGACACCCTTTGGCGTACCGGTACTGCCCGAGGTGTAGGTAATTTTTGAAGGCTGTTGAGGAGGATTCAATTTTATATAACCCTGTTCAGGGTGCGCTTGATGGTCCAACAAATGGACAAACTGCCCGCTGAAGGCATCTGAAGTTGAAACGTCTCTGCGACGCCCTGCATGTTCTGTTAAATTCATCAGCCACTGGGGTATAGCGCAGTTTTTCCCGCCACATTTTTCTTCAATATCGCCACCTGTATCCGTCACACAAATACTATCGACCTGACTGTCCTGAAGCAAATGCTTGACCTGATCCTGGGTGAAAAACAGGGGAATCGGAATCACGGTTATGCCAGCTTTCCTGGCCGCAAGATCAACCAGAATCCAGTTCACACTATTGACGCCCCAGATCGCCAGTCTTTGTATTTTCATCTGAATCAGTTCAGCACTGAGCTGATTCACCTGAATGTTTAATTCAGCATAACTGATGACCGTCCTGTCAGCACTGACAATGGCTTCCCGTATCGGGTCTTGTTTTGCATAAGTTGAAATTGGATCGAACAAACTATTCATCATTTTTAAAAATTCCGCGCGTCAGTACTGGAGAACAACTTGCATACAGATTTAGCCCTTGAAACTATAAAGTTCCTTGGTGACTGCAAGTGCCTCGGCCACATGAATGGCCAGAACATAGGGTTTCTGCTGATAGTAACTGCCCCATTGTCTTTTCGCTTCGCCGAGTAGCTCGGGGTTGGCTTTATCAATCACATGAAAATTCAATCCCATCTGTTGCAGCACATATCGGACAGCAGCGGTGCCTGTGCAAACCGCCCATTCAATGTTTTTCTGGGTTAAATGAAACACCAAGAATGCCACCATCAGTTTTGCATGATCCATATTCAGTGCCGCTAGATTGCCAATTTCAACAATCCGCTCTCTTGCGACCAAAGTATTGCCCAGTTTCGCCAGGGTCATTTCAATAGGTTCATCCAGATACTGTTCCAGAAAGGCAGCGTTAGTCTTTAAATGTTCCAGTCCAATAGCAACCTGCATTTCCTGTTCGACATAGCCTGCAAATAGGGTTGGAAAAAACTCAGAGATGGAGGCCTCATGTACTTCACGATATTTATCACGAATAAAGTTTTCTACTGCGATACGTTCCGATGATCTGCTTCGGTCTAGGGCTTTTACCCTTACCCCGAGAGATGAGTGCCTAGACGAGACTGTTGGACATAATGGAGCATTTTTTTGTTCTAAAAGTTTTTGAATGTGTAGTTCTTTTTTATATTTTGGCTGATTCGGATTGTAATTCAAATAATGAATTTGATTGGATGAATTACAATCAAAGTTGAATTTTATCACTCTCATCTCACCGAATAAAAATAGGTCAGTGATCAAGATAAGAGTCCAAACTTAAAAAATGCTTAATTAAACACAATTGAAAACAATACAATTAAAATAAAAAATATTTAATATTGTTAATGACTTATAAATAAAAATTAAAATATAACTTATTTATTTTTCAAAGATGTATATTTTAATCAGGTAACTTATGCCCACAATGTGGACAGAAAAAATATTTGTTCTTTTCTTGCTCGAGTTCTTCTTCCTTACGCTCATGCATAAGCTGCAATAAAATATCTTGGGTTTGCTCTGAGCTAAGCCCCACTTCTTTACGTAAATTTTCAATTTTTTCTTTATCTTCAATTAAATCAATTTCAGCAACATCTAAAAGTTCACGAAATCTTAATTCTAACTTGTGCTTACGTTGTCTAAGCTCACTTGCCAAACCATTCGCCAAAATACCCGCTGGAAGTGCGGCTAAACCCACACCTAAAATAGTAATCAAAGCGCCAAGGAATCGACCTATGGGCGTGATTGGCGTAACATCGCCATAACCAACCGTTGTCAGCGTAACTACAGCCCACCACATTGCAGCAGGGATTGAGCTAAATACTTCTGGCTGTGCCTGGTTTTCAACAACATACATTCCAGCCGCTGCGATGATAATCATAATAAGTAAAATAAAAATAACCGCTTGAAATGAACCCTTTTCACGCTCAATCACACGTAATAAAATTTGTAATGATACAAAATAACGCGTTAATTTGAGTAATCTAAATAATCTTAGGATTCGAAGGAAACGTAAATCAATATGCACAAAGAAGTTAATATACGCAGGTAAAATTGCCAGCAAGTCAATGATCGCACTACCGCTTCGTACCCATAACCATCTATTTTTCCATGCACTTTCAAACGGATTTTTTTCAGCAATTGCCCAAAATCGTAATAAATACTCTACAGTAAAAACAACGATTGAAAATAATTCAAAGGCATCAAATAACAGTTGATAGGACTGATAGATCTCATTAATAGATTCAAGTAAAACTGCACTTGTATTACCAATAATCAATAAGATAAGAAAGATATTTACGCAGCGACTCAAGGTGCTCTCGTATTCTTCATTATGCAAATTATCGTAAACAAATCTGCGAAGTTTGTACCACGCGTTGAATTCCATATCAGTGCGTTACTGTGTAATAATATTTTTTTAGTTTAGCTCAACCTAGCGCTTAGATATGAGATTTTTTAAAAATTAATCGTTTTGTTTTGAGTAAGTATGTGCCTCCAGTTGATTGAAGTGGCAAGCAAATGAGCTTGATAAGACAGATCAATCAGATACATTCAGCGGCTACTTACTTTCTGCCCAGTCATGCCAAAATTAAACCTACCTACTGCTTACTGATTGTTTTATTAACAAAAAAAGACAGTCAGAAAGAGACAACACCCGGCTGCAAAAAAACCTAGGTCATGGTATGAATCGTATCTTTAAAGCGTTTCCAGGAAACATAGAAAAATACCAGTGCAATTCCAATGAGCCATAGAAATGCAGGCCAAACTACATTCAGACCTGCCCCTCTGTATAAAATAGCTTGCGCCAACTCCACAAAATGCGTGGTCGGTGCAATTAGCATGAAATATTGCAGAAACTCCGGCATACTTTCACGTGGTGTCATCCCTCCTGAAAGCATTTCGATTGGAATTAAAATTAGCATCATCAGCAGGCCGAACTGTGGCATCGACTTTGACATGGTGGCCAGATAAATGCCCATCGATGTAGTAGCAAATAGGGTCAACAAAGCCCCAAAGAAGAATAGAAATAAATTACCTTCTATCGGTACCTGCAAGGCCATTTGTACCACCAGTTTTAAACCCACAAAAGCAGCCAGCAATACCACTAGACTCATAGACCAGACTTTTGCCATCATAATTTCAAATACAGTAACAGGCATCACCATCAAGTGTTCCACCGTACCGTGTTCACGCTCACGGATCAAAGCTGCACCGGTTAGAATGATCGACAGCATCGCCACGTTATTGATGATTTCCATCACACTACCGAACCATTTTTGGTCCAGTAGCGGATTAAAACGGGCACGCATTTCCAGTTCAACCGGCAAGCTGCTCACTTCACGATGGCGCAATACATATTCATTCACTTCGGACTGCACAATCTGCTGGATATAGCCTGCACCTGTCATCGCCTGAGACATGCGTGTCGCATCCACATTGACCTGAATGGAAGCATCTTTTCCAGACAGCACATCTTCCTGAAAATTGACGGGGATATTGAGAGCAAAAGTAAATTCACCGGCATCCATTCCTGCATCCATGTTATTCAGTTCAGTGGTTTGAGGAATAAAATAGGGTGGATAAAAGGCCGAGGTAATTCGCTCCGATAAGGCCGATCGATCTTCATCGACCATCGCAATCGGTGCCATATTCAGGCTATCGGTCATTGCCGTCGCTGCAGTGTAGATTGCGACCGTAAAGGTATAGATGATGAGGATCAGCATGACTGGGTCGCGCCATAGACTCCAGAGTTCTTTGCAACCGAGCTGATAGATATTCTGTAGTTTTTGCCTGAACATGCTATGGCTCCTGTTTTTTTAGCGCAAGGATTGCCGCACACATAATGATCGGGACAGACAGCAGGATCACCCAAAGAGACTCATGCAAGTCTTCAAAACCTAAAGCTTTGTTAAACACGCCACGGCTGATATTCACCATATGCGTGGCAGGATAAATCTCACCAAACCAGCGGCCAAATCCTTCAAGTGACGAGACAGGATTAATAATTCCGGCAAATTGCATCACTGGAATGAGCGTACCAAGCATCACCAGAAACATGGAGGCAATCTGACTCTTGGTCAGGGATGAGGCCAATAAGCCCGTACCGGTGGAAAAAATAATAAACAGCAATGAAGCCAGGGTCAGGGTCAGGAAACTACCCTTGATCGGCACATCAAACACCACCACAATAATCAGGCACATCAGGAAATAGTTCAGCATGGCCAGCACGACGTAGGGAATCTGTTTGCCGATTAAAAATTCACTGCGGGTGACCGGCGTGACATAGAGATTGACAATCGAACCCAGTTCTTTTTCCCGCACCACGGACAAAGCCGTCAGCATCGCCGGGATCAGCAAAATTAATAACGGAAATAAGGCGGGTGCCATTGCAGGTAGACTCTTAATGTCAGGATTATAACGGAAGCGGGTTTCAACATTGACCAGACTCGACATTTTATAACCGCTTTGCTCCAGTGCCTGCTGCATCAACCAGTGGCTGTGAATGCCTTGCACATAGCCCTGAACCGTTTCTGCACGCTGTGGCATGGCACCGTCAATCCACGCCCCGATTTTAACATCCTCACCTCGGGAAATATCTCGGGCAAAATTTGGCGGAATCTCGATCGCCAAAGAAATATCACCGCTACGCATACGCTGATCGATTTCTTCATAACTCTGTAATGCTGGTTTTTCCACAAAATAACGCGAACCGGCAATGCTCATCGTGTAGTTCTCACTTAGACCAGTCTGGTCACGATCCAGCACGGCAAAGGTCAGGTCATCCACATCCATAGTAATCCCATAGCCCATCACGAACAGCAGGATAATCGATCCGACCAAGGCCATCGTGGCACGAATCGGATCACGTGCCAGCTCCAATGACTCACGCCACGCGTAACTATATAGGCGTTGCACACTGAATCTTTTGGATTTTTCTACACTTGGTTCAGATTCATCATTAACCACGATATTCTTTGATACATCTTCAGGCTCACTTTGAGTGCCTGCGCCAGCATCCTTCAAATAACCAATAAAGGCTTCTTCCAGCGTATCTGCCTGCCGATTTTTCATCAGTTGTGTCGGTGCAGCGCTGTCCAGAACTCGACCAGCATGCATCATCGACATACGATCACAGCGCACAGCTTCATTCATAAAATGGGTTGAAATAAAGATGGTGACACCGTCATTACGGGATAAACTGATCAGATATCGCCAGAAATTATCCCGCGCAATCGGATCCACCCCTGAGGTCGGCTCATCAAGAATTAAAATTTCCGGATTATGTACCAGTGCGACCGCCAGCGACAGACGCTGACGAATTCCTAAGGGCAAATCATCGGGCAATTTATCTTTCACAGCACTCAAATCAAAACGCTGCAGCATCTGTTGCACACGTTCATCAATTTTGTCCGCTGGCACATGAAATAATTTGGCGTGGAGTACCAGGTTCTGGAGAATGGTCAGTTCACTATAGAGTGAAAAGGTCTGGGACATATAGCCCACACGACGACGGGTTTCCAGATTGCTGCCTTCCACAGGCTGACCAAATAGCCATGCCTGTCCTTCCGAGGCTTCAAGCAACCCCGTCAACACCTTCATGGTGGTCGATTTACCACAACCATTGGAGCCCAGGAAACCAAAGATTTCCCCCCGTCTAATCTGAAAATTGACATGATCTACTGCAGTAAAATCGCCAAACTTTACCGTCAGGTCTTTGGCTTCCAGGGCATAGGCATCTGAGCCATAATCCGGCAAAGCAGGAATTACCACCGGTTCATAGCCTTTTTTCTTTTCTTCCGGTAAAAGTTTGATAAATGCCTCTTCCAGGCTTTTACTTCCTGTCAGTGCAAGCAGGTCTTGAGGCGCTCCCGTTTTCAGGATTTTGCCTTCATCCATCATGGCCAGCCAGTCAAAGCCCTGCGCCTCGTCCATATAGGCGGTCGCCACAATGACACTCATGTGAGGACGAACCGTGCGAATGTGGTTGATCAGTTCCCAAAACTGTGCTCGAGCCAAGGGATCGACCCCTGTGGTGGGTTCATCCAGAATCAGAAAGTCCGGGTCGTGAATCAGGGAACAACATAAGCCCAATTTCTGCTTCATTCCCCCAGACAATTTTCCTGCAGGGCGATCCAGGAAGTCATACAGTCCTGTGCTTTTGGTCAATTCATCAATACGTTTACGGCGCTCTTGCGCACCATGACCAAACAGACGTGCCACGAACTGCAAATTTTCTTCAACGGAAAGTGTTTTAGAGAGATTTTTACCCAGTCCCTGAGGCATGTAGGCAATATGCGGACAGACTTTCCTGCGATGTTTTCTGTCCGCAATATTTCCGCCTAGCACGAGCAAGGTACCTTCTTGTAACACCTTGGCACCAGCCAACAGTGCGAGCAGACTGGATTTTCCCACCCCATCTGGACCGATCAAACCAATCATGCGAGCTGCGGGAAGGGACAGAGAAATATCCTTTAAGGCTTCAGTTTTCCCATATTTCAGGCTGACATGCTGAATTTCTGCAACAATCGGTCCCGGTACAGATGGTTGTGTCATGATTTAACCTGATTCTCTAAGAAAGCTGGCCAAGCAGCATTGTCATCAATTTTGATATACGCTACGCCTGGAAGGCCTGTTTTTACTTGCTGAATATGCTTCTGTAACAGGGCTGGATCAATTTTCGCTTTGACACGGAACATTAATTTTTGACGTTCACTTTCTGTTTCCACGGTCTTCGGTGTGAACTGGGCAGTATCCGCAACAAAAGACACCCGGGCAGGAATCACCACGTTTTTGGCAGCATCCAGCACAATGCGGACTTCGGTGCCCATCGCGATACGGCCGGCCACAGTTTCCGGCAGGAAGAACGTCATATAGACATCGGACAGATCAATGAGGTTCAGCACC
Source organism: Acinetobacter terrae (assembly GCF_002135195.1). Lineage (NCBI taxonomy): Bacteria > Pseudomonadati > Pseudomonadota > Gammaproteobacteria > Moraxellales > Moraxellaceae > Acinetobacter > Acinetobacter terrae. Next base: position 113,476 of record NZ_NEGF01000009.1, on the reverse strand, counting down.
CGTCCACCTGCTGCGATCATTTCACCCGGCTGCGCGACCAAAAACTGCACACGTGCTTTCAAAGGAGCCTTGAGCTGTGCATCATCTAGATCAAAATTAATTCGTTCAATCGTTGCTTTAATCGCATCGACTTGAGAATGTGCACCTGATACTTGGCTACGTGCTGCTACAATTGCACTTTGTGCACTATCCACTTGCGCTTTTGCTGCACTCAATACTGCAGCTACACGTTTAACATCTGCACGTTCATCATCCAGTTGTTGTCTAGAGGAAGCACCTTCTTTAGCCAAAATTTCCGTACGCGCCAAACGGTTTTTTGCAGCGACCAATTCAGTTTCACGCTGCTGTACCATCGCCTCTGCAGCGGCTTTTTCACTGATACGCATTGCGACTTGCGCTTCTGCAGTGGCAATTCCATCTTGCGCCTGACGCTGTTGTGCCTGGACTTCACGTAACTGTGCTTCCAAAGCAGAGACTTTAATGCGCGCTAAAACTTGTCCAGGCTCGACAAAATCTCCTTCCTGTACCAGAATTTCTTCCAGCTGGCCAGATAACTTACTGGAGATATTGATTTCAGTAGCCTCGATCCGTCCATTGCCACTCACTAAGGCATCTGTATCAGACTTGTCCATATTTTTCCAGATCAAATAAGCGACTAAAACGGTGATGACAATTGCCCCAACAATGGATAACTTCTTAATATTCATGTATCGGATTACTCAATATATTTAATAAAACCAGGATAAAAATTTATTCACTTTTTCTTAAAATCAAAAGGTTATACCCTTCATTTTATTAAGTTTATTCTAAAGAGGTTAAAAGATATTGTTCAGGCTGTTTCGCTACGCTGCTGTCACCGCCTAGCGCAAAATACAAGGAAACATAGGACTGCATTAAAGCACTCTGGGTTTCGATCCACTGCTGTTCTGCAGATAGCAAATTCCGCTGCGCATCAAGCACATCTAGATAGCCCACTGCCCCATTATCATAGCGCAACTGGGCCAGTCGTGCAGTTTCTCTAAATGCAGTCAGGCCCTGATTCTGAATCTGCAATTGCCTGCTTAAATGTTGCTGCTGTACTAAAGCATCTGCCACTTCACGGAAAGCATTCTGTACGGTTTTTTCATAGTCAGCAACGGCAATGTCACGGCGTACTTCCGCCAAAATCAGGTTGTTTTTTAAACGCCCCGCGTTAAAGATTGGAATACTGATACTTGGTGCAAAAGACCATAACTTATTGCCCGATTTAAATAAGCCATCAAGTTCAGTGCTCGCTATGCCAAAACTGCCGGTTAGCGCAATTCGAGGGAAAAATGCCGCACGTGCAGCATGAATATCTGCGTGCCTTGAATGCAGCAGAGCTTCTGCGGCACGGATATCAGGCCGATTCAGCAATAGATCTGAAGGCAACCCCGTCTGCAACCCAGCCGTTTTAAAGACCACTTGATCCAAATCCAGCTTTGGAATCTCCATGGACTGGCCAATCAGCTGCAGCAAATAGTTTGCTGTCATGTCCTGGCTATTTTGCAGCTGAATCAATAAAGCCTGACCATTGCTGACCAGGGTTTGCGCCTGCATATATTCCACTTTGGAACTCGCACCGACTTCATAACGTCGTTTAAAGATACGTACAGATCTTTCATAGCTTTGCACTGAACGTTTTGCAAAATAAATACGCTTTTCCAATTCAGACAAAGTCAAATAGCTTTGGATTGATTGCTGAATAATGCTGTTGCGTACCGCCAACTGATTGTATTCAGCTGCGAAAAATTGCTGCAATGCTGCTGCATTCAAAGTGAGTATACGCCCCCAGAGATCCAGTTCCCATTGGTTCATTCCCACACCCACAGAATATTGATCTGAGGTTACCGCACGACCAATAAAGGATAAATCTGCAGGCACTCGGCTGCGCTCATAAGCTGCACTGCCGGAGATACTTGGCCATGATTCTGAACGCTGAATGCCATAAGCAGCTTGTGCTTCTTGTACCCGCAGCGCTGCTATTTTCAAGTCATGATTATGCGCCAAGGCAAGATAAGCGACTTTGATTAATGCCGGGTCATTGACATAATCTGACCAAGCTAGAACATGATATTTACCACTCTGCTGAAGGGGATATTGTGCTGGCAAGGCAACCTGGGGGGCTATAAACGGTGCTATATTTTGACAGCCACCTAAAAAAACCAGCATTGACAGTGCGACAACACTGCTGTGTATACGATGACTGAAAAAAATCTGCTGCATCAATTATTGCCCCCAAAAGTTGGTTGGGTCATAAATATGGGAATAAACTTCAATGAACACAATTTCCGACTCACTCAACTGAACCGAAAAAATGACCAACGCAGAAAATGAACCAAATTGAAGAGGGCTGCCATATCAATGGATGCCTACCTGAGTAAAGTGGAGTTCAGTGGCTACTTAGATTTAAAATGCAATTGGTACTCATCAGTGGTGACTTTTATTTTTAATTTCTTATATTTTCTCTGAGTTGGACTCAGTGCCGAGTTTGTAACTTCTTCAGAAAATTCTGAGTCCTTCATCAGGTGTGAAAATAGCTTGTAACCTATTAATATTTTATTAACCCCTTTATCTTCTTTTACAGCTTCATCAATTAATTGGTCTAGCTCTTGCACTGAAATAATACTCATAAATCTTCGTTCCCGATTAGTTTCATGGCTTATCAATTGAGTGTTTCTGTTTCAGGTTTCTATGATTGGTTGCGTAACGGATTGAGCTGTCGAGCTATATGATTTAATCAAAAATCAATCCTTGTTAAATTAGCGCATCTAGAAACTCAAGAAAGTTATAGGCAATTTACTTGGTACTATTTTACTGATTTTCTCCGCAGCCGTCTTGTCTTTACAGACACAAAAAACCCGGCAGGTGTCGGGCTTTTCATCATTAAATTTAGGAAGCGAGCAAATTGCGCAAGACATAGTGCAAGATACCACCGGCCTTAAAGTATTCGACCTCATTCAAGGTATCAATGCGACACAACACTTGAAAATGGCTACACGTACCATCGGTATGTTGCACATCTACTTCCAGCATTTGATGCGGATGAATATCATCCGACAAGCCTAAAATTGACAGTGTTTCATGGCCGGTTAGGTTCAATATCTGCCGATTCTGACCCTCCACAAACTGTAAAGGTAACACCCCCATGCCGACCAGATTGGAACGGTGAATCCGCTCAAAACTTTCAGCAATCACCGCTTTTACCCCCAACAGGTTGGTGCCTTTGGCCGCCCAGTCACGTGAAGAACCAGTGCCATATTCTTTCCCGGCAATAATCACTAGCGGGGTTTGTTCTGCCTGATAGCGCATTGCCGCATCATAAATCGAGAGTTTTTCTGCACTTGGAATATGCAGAGTATTGCCACCTTCCTCCCCACCCAGCATTTCGTTTTTGATGCGGATATTGGCAAAGGTGCCTCGCATCATCACCTCATGGTTGCCACGGCGGGATCCATAAGAGTTAAAGTCTTTTGCATCAACCCCCTGTTGCTGCAAATATCGTCCGGCAGGACTATCTTTTTTGATATTGCCTGCAGGGGAAATATGGTCCGTCGTGACTGAATCGCCCAATACAGCCAAAATCCGTGCCAGTTTGATCTGCTGAATTGGTCGCACCGGCTGATCAATTTCTGCAAAAAAGGGTGGATGTCGGATATAGGTCGATTGTTCATCCCAAGCATAGGTTTGACTTTGTGGAATCTGGATCGCTTTCCACTTGGCATCGCCTTCAAACACTTCCGCATATTCTTTATGAAACATCTCGGTATTCACGTTCTGCAGTGCGGCATCGATTTCCACCTGTGTCGGCCAGATATCTTTTAAATAAACCGCTTGGCCATCAAAGCCTTCACCTATCGGCTCAGCAGTGAGATCAGTTCGAATATTCCCGACCAAACCATAGGCAACAACCAAGGGTGGAGATGCTAGCCAGTTGGTTTTCACCAATGGATGCACCCGTCCTTCAAAGTTACGGTTTCCGGAGAGCACTGAGGCTACATTCAAATCGAAACATTGCACAGCCTCTTCAATTGCTTCAGGCAAAGGTCCCGAATTACCAATACAGGTGGTACAACCATAACCAACCAGGTTATAACCCAGTCGATTCAAATAAGGCGTCAACCCTGCTGCATCAAGATAATCGCTGACCACTTTGGAACCTGGAGCCAGTGAACTTTTCACCCAAGGTTTCCGCTGCAAACCTTTTTCGAGTGCTTTTTTTGCTAATAGTCCTGCTGCCAACATGACACTGGGATTCGAGGTATTGGTACAGGAGGTAATGGCTGAAATCACCACATCGCCATGCTGCAACGGATATTTTTTACCCTCAATCATACAAAAAGGATTCTCATGTGGCAGGTTGGCCTGTTTCGCTTCAACAGCCGTACCTCCACCTCCTTCATTTTCCAGACGCTCTTTTTCTTCTTTGACCGGTTTCAAGGTCAGATCCATGAAGGCAGCAAAGGTTTTTGGCACTTGCGACAATAGCACACGATCCTGCGGACGTTTCGGACCCGCCAGACTGGCTTCTACCGTCGACATATCTAAAGCCAGAGTGTCTGTAAAGACTGGTTCATCCCCCGGATTGCGCCACAATCCTTGCAACTTGCTATAGGCCTCTACCAAGGCAATTCTTTCGGGCTGACGTCCAGTTAAACGTAAATAGGAAAGAGTCACCTCATCAATCGGGAAAAAGCCACAGGTAGCGCCATACTCGGGTGCCATATTGGCAATAGTGGCACGGTCAGCCAATGGTAAATCGGCCAGACCATCGCCATAAAATTCGACAAATTTCCCAACTACGCCTTTTTTTCGTAGTATCTGGGTAATGGTCAGCACCAGATCAGTTGCTGTAATCCCTTCTTTGAGTTTACCGGTGAGCTTAAAGCCGATTACTTCCGGAATCAGCATGGAGATCGGTTGACCCAGCATGGCCGCTTCCGCTTCGATACCGCCTACCCCCCAACCTAACACGCCTAAGCCATTGATCATGGTGGTATGTGAGTCAGTACCGACCAAGGTATCAGGAAAGGCAAAGCGCTGCCCATCAACCTCATTGCTCCAGACCACTTGTGCCAGATATTCCAGATTGACCTGGTGGCAAATCCCGGTTCCTGGCGGTACCACGCGAAACTGATTGAGCGCCGCCTGCCCCCATCGCAGGAACTGGTAGCGCTCACCATTGCGTTGCATCTCAATGGCGACATTCTGCTCAAAAGCTTGCGGGCTGGCAAAGTAATCGACCATCACCGAGTGATCGATGACTAAATCCACCGGTGACAGCGGATTAATTTTTTCCGGATCACCACCGGCTTTGGCCACCGCTGCACGCATCGCGGCAAGATCAACCACGGCGGGAACACCGGTAAAATCCTGCATCAGTACCCGTGCTGGACGATACTGGATTTCCTGTTCTGAGGTTTGGTTGTTTAGCCACCCTGCCAACGCATAAATATGCTCGGTTTTCACCGTGAGCTGATCTTCAAAACGCAGTAAATTTTCCAGCAAGACTTTTAAAGATTTTGGCAGCCGGGACAGGTCGCCCAACTGCACTTGCAATTTGGATAGGTTGAAAATCTGATAGTGTTCTGAACCGACGGTTAATGTTTCTAAGGTATTAAAACTATTGATATCACTATACTTAGCCATCTAGTTTCCCTCCGGCTTGAGATGTTATTTTTATGATCACAGTCAACCACTTCTTTACTTACTGTATGCCAACTGCGCGGCGGGTTTGTTATTAATGGGTGAAGTTTTATTATCGGATTGCGCTAGGCAGTTAAATGCAGGGCTTCCAGGGAATTTTGCCAGAGAGTTGCCGACAATTCAGATTCTGGCATCGACAACTTTCTGCCAATCCCGTAAGGATATAAGGTAATTGACCGGCGTATTAGTTTGTTCAGTGTCTATAAAAGTGTCTAAGGCCATAAACATGATGTCCATTTAATATGACCTGCCCCCCTAAATTTAGACGATTGATTAAACAGCTTTTAATGACTGAATTCTGTATTGTAAAGGGCTCAGTCCTCAATATTAAAAAATTTTAAATTTGTATATCCAAAATCAATTATACGTGACCCTAAAAAGTCATTCGGTACCAAAATGGGCACAAGCGAAAACACTCTCCTGAAGGGGAGATCGAATATTCATATGCCCATAAAACAAAAAATGAAACAGAAAACTTTCAACTGTAACTTTTTAATTATATTTAGATCAATGGGCCAAGTTTCTGAAAATAAGTTTAAGACTTTCTAACATTTTTTCAATTTGTAATGGTGTTAAACCATCAAAAGATTGATCTAAAACGATGTGGCTGAGATCGTTAATTTTTTGCGCCATTTGTTGTCCTTTATCGGTTAATACAACCCGGGTAATTCGGGCATCATCTTCACAACTATAAGTATTCACTAACCCTTCGTCTTTTAAACGGTAAATAATTTTTGTGGTGGTCGACATCTTGGAAATCACCATTTCTGATAGCTCGGATACACTTGCCTGGGGTTTGGCTTTTAAAGCCAGTAAAATACGACGACGAGAATTATCTAAACCATATTTTTTTAGTGCATGATCCACGTTCTGCACATATTGAGCATGCACTTGAGTGACCCAATAATACGGGGAATGATCTAGATTAAAATCGGCTGCTGCAGAAAAAAACTTATTGTACTTTTTCGTCATGAGTAAAAATCTCTAATTTATTGTTGTAATTGAAATTATTTTCAGAATTGAATTCTATTTGAAAGCTATTCATTTTAGCAATACATATTAAATTATTTTTATTGCTTATTCAGATCTTAAGTCTCTTGTAAAATTATAAGGAAAGCTACAAATACTTTGCATGTTGTCTAACAAAATTTTATTAAATAAAAAACCCTGACATCCTGTCAGGGTTTTCGTATTGGTGAGCTAGGTATAACTCCTGTCGTACCTTACAATCCTTGTGCTGATCTATTTTTCTTATTCTATGGAACTTCCTATTCCTGATGATTTCATCATAGGAAATAAGCCTTAGACTGCCTATAGGCAAAGGGTCTAAATCTTTGGACGTTAAAGCCTACAATATGATTAAAAAGTATACGCATACTTATCCGCATAAATTGGGGATTGTTTTAAGCATTGAGTAATTGATAAAGCACAATAAAATTTCATTTTGACTAAAATATGATCAATTTTATTGGCAAAAGATATCTGAACTGAGAGGATATTAACCCACCTGTTTTCAAACCAGTTAGTTAAGGGTTTTTAGAGATGAATAATTTGTGATTTTTATTTTCATGAGATCCCAATAATAGATAAATATATAAGCTGTTCACGTCCCCTTCACATCTCTTTTTTTAAATTAAATAAAAAGGAAGGAGTATTGTGATGAAGGTTATAAAAACACTATTGGTATCGACCTTGGCGCTCGTCAGTCTAGCCGCCTGCAAAACCGTTCCAAGTTATAGCAGTGACTATACTCAGGCAGATCATAAAATTCAGGGTATCAATCTAACAGATCAACAAGCTTTAGATATCGGCACTCGTTTTGTTGCTGCATTTAATACCTTAGGCACTCCTGCCTTTGTGAAACAAGCCAGTAATTTATATGCAGATCAATTATTTATTAACGATACCCTCTCTCAATTTTCTCAAAAAAAAGATTTGGTCCAACATTTTCAAGGTATGAATAATCGGGTAAGCAATGTCAGCGTCAAACTGATCAGTGCTACACATCATCAGGATTCTGCCTACATTCACTGGCAAATGGCCTATGACTTTAAGATGTTTGGTCGCACTAAAACCATGGATTCTTATGGTATAAGTGAAATTAAAATAAATCCGGCAAATCAGATTATTTTCCAACAAGATTTTTGGGATCCTGCAAATGGTCTTTATCGTTCACTACCCCTGGTCGGAGGAGCATACGGATGGATTTTACCCTTCAAAAAATCGCTTTAACTCTGATGTCTACGGCCATCCTAGCTGTTAGTGTACCAGCGGGTGCTGCAACATTAAAAAAATGTAATACAGCGCCTTTGATCGTTACTGCAAAAAATGTGGGACAGATCAGCTATTTTGCTGAAAACTGTGAAAAAGCCTGGGACACTCAGAGTATTCAACTCGATTTTGCCTATAGTTATGATATTCCCGAATGGGCATTTAAACGGGCAGCTAATCATTTTCTGAAAAAGAACGTTGCAGGCTATAGCCCAAACATGGCACTGAACCAGATTACCCAATGGTACAAGCCTGTCAAAAAAGGCGATTTATATCGTCTAAATTACCAACATACTGCACAAAAAATGACGTTATTACTGAACCAGAAAGTCCTTGGGCAAGTGAGTGATACTCAAATAAATCAATATTTTAATATTTGGTTTGGTGCGACGCCTTTTAATGCTAAATTAAAGCAGCAATTATTAAATTAAAGGTTTAATCATCGACTTATGAGCAATCACTTTATCCTCATGGTTGAGGATCACTTTGAATTAGCAGCAACGATATGTGAATTTCTAGAAGAACACGGCTATATCATTGATCATGCACGGACTCTAGATGCTGCACGTCATTTATTAAAAAATCAGCACTATCATCTGTTATTACTGGACATTAATTTGCCCGATGGTTCAGGCTATGATTTATGTGATTGGCTGCGTAATGAGCAGGATCTGGATTTACCGGTACTGATGCTTACAGCTCGTGACACTTTGGATGACAAATTAAAAGGCTTTGCCTCTGGAACCGATGACTATCTAGTGAAACCGTTTGATTTTAATGAATTGGTGATGCGGATTCGTGCCCTGATTAAACGCTCATTAGGTGAGGTATCTAACAGTAAACTACAGATTCACGATTTGATCCTGGACAGTTCAACTCAAACAGTCAGTCGTGCCGGTCAGAATCTTGACCTCCCCCCGATTCAATTTAAATTGCTCAAAATTCTCATGCGCCACTCCCCCAAGGTCATCAGTAAGCAGGAAATTATGATGGAACTCTGGGGCGATGAGGAACCGGAAAGCGATGCTTTACGCAGTCATATTTATAATTTGCGTAAAGTCGTTGACAAACCTTTTGCGCAAAAACTGATTCATACCGTGTCTGGGGTGGGTTTAAAAATTGCCCTTGAAAGTTGAGATGACAGCGCAGGTTAATGTAAATACACCACCACAATCAGTCCAGTTGTATCTGCCAGATTGAGCTCGCTATGGGTACTCAAATAATACTGTCGGTCAAATAACTCCACTCGCCATCCCAGTTGTTTGCATAGTTTCTGAACCAGCTGTAAGCCAATACCATGCCCCTTGGCGGTGAGAGAGAGTTGCGAGTCAGTCAAGGCTTGCACCTTGGCATTATTGGGTAAGCTAATACCAATGCCATTGTCTGCAATCACGATCTTATTTTTTTGCTGAATAATATGAATTTCTGATCCTTGAGAATAGTTCAGTGCATTACGTAAAATATTGCTCAGCACCATTTTGGTCATCGAAGGATACAGCAAACGCGGTTGTTCTCCGACCTCATCTTGCACTTCAATGCTCATGCCTTTACTTGCACTGACTGTATCTAAATCTGTGACTAAATCTTCAATGATTTCAGACAACATACATAGTTCAGTGCTTAAATCATTAGTTTTATTACGCGCAATCGCCAGTAGTGTGTCGACCAACAGTTGCATGTCTTCAATGGTATTGTTTAAGCGGATCAATGCTTTATCATGTCCATAACGCGCCTGACAAAGCTGTACATTCCCTTTTAAAATGGTGAGTGGAGTACGCAGCTCATGACTCACATCTCCAGTAAACTCACGTTCACGTTGTATAAACTCATTCAGGACCTGATGATATTTTTCCAGTGCCTGTTTGAGGTATTCTGCTTCCATGTTGCCATTGGTATGAATGCCCAGAAAAGGCGAAACCTGTTTATTCTGATGTGCCCAGTCAATATGCTCCAGTGCATTCGCCAGTCGGGTAATCGGAGAAAAATAACGTTTTGCACGGCGATTGGACCAGAGTAGAAAGCTATACAGTACAAATAAGCTGAACATCAGCGGAGCCAGACCAAACAGCCAGATCAGCTTATTGACATTGCTTTCACCAAACACCAATAACACATGCTGACCATTGCGCTCGCTATAGACCGTCATGCGCTCCTTGCCATCAATGAAAATTCGATGCACACCGTCCTCAAGCTGCATGGACTGAAAGCGGACTGGCGGAGTATCTGTTGTCCAGCGATAACCATACAGGTTTTTGGTATCGGGCAAGTCTGCTTTGGGATTACGTTCTACCCGGGTCCAGTAATGATCCATTTCCTGTTCAAGTGCAGTTTTCAGCAGTGAACCTTTGATAACCCATGCACTACAGGCCAGACCAATCACCACAGACAGCGCGATCAGTGCAATCTGCAACCAGTAATACCGGTTGAACACCTTGCTTAATGGATGTGTGCCGGTAGTGTTTGAATCGGGTTTCAACATAAACTGACCGCTATGATAAAGCTGAGGAAATTATACGCCTTTCTTTTTAAACAGGAAGTGACCAATCACCCATTCCTGCCCCTGCTCGAAACCAAACAGTTCAGCACAAGCCATAAAGAAAATGCGCCAGCGTTGCCACCAGGCATCTGCATCTTTGCCATAGACCTGCTGAAATAAAGGCTTCAGTTCAGCCTGCTGGCGATCCATATTGTCTAGCCATGCATTTGCTGTTCTTTGATACTGTACACCTGACCATTGCCAGTGCTGACTCAGCTCGAGATGCTGCTGAAAGTGCAGGAACGTAGAGGCCGAAGGCATAAGACCGCCGGTAAAGAAATACTTCGACATCCAGTCATATTCGGACTGGATTTCAAAAGGATAATGTAAAAAACGATGGCAGAAAATATGACACCACAGTAAACCATCGGCTTTTAACCAGCCCTGAATTTTTTCAAACAGGCGCTGATAATTACGCACATGCTCGAACATTTCCACCGAAACTACCCGGTCAAAAGAAGCAGGTTCAAGCTCGAGTACATTCACATCACAGGTCATCACATTCAGATTGGTGAGCCCACGCGCATGTGCCTGAGACATAATATGCTGGCGCTGTGTCGCGGAATTAGATACCGCGGTAATTTTTGCATTGGGATAATGCTCTGCCATCCACAAGGTTAAAGATCCCCAGCCACAACCTAACTCAAGTATGTGCTGACCATCTTTTAACTGGGCACGCTCTGCATAAATGTGTAGGGCATTTTCTTCTGCTTCATCCAGCGTTGTTTGTTCACTGGGAAAATAACAGGCGCTATATTTCAAACGCTTGCCCAGTACCGCCTGAAAAAACTCGGTCGGTAATTCATAGTGTTGCTCGTTGGCTTTGTCTGTAGCCACGGCAATTTCACTGTTTTTCAGCAGATTCAGCACATCCATATAACGCTGAGCCGCCTGTTCAGGATCATAACGCCCTTCCTGAATCAGCCTTTTTTTACTCAGTGCCCGGATTGCAGCGCGAATGGCCTGATCTGGAATCAGTCCACTTTCAACTAATTTTAATGACTTATGAATGATAAAATCCATGGGCGTACCTACTTTTTGGGTTTCCACAAAATAAACATAGATGTTCGTTGTTGATAATCGCGATAATTTTGTCCACGATTTTTCAATGCTTGTTGCTCGTTAAACGGAATCCCGGTGATGTAATATAAAAACAGCCACATCAGCACGGGATAAATCCATAACCCATATAAACCCACAGCCAAACCTAAGATGGGATAAGCAAACCAGTGCAACCATTCAAAGAAATAATTGGGATGGCGCGAATATCTCCACAAGCCTTGGTCCATGGTTTTGCCATGATTTTCAGGATTGAGTTTAAATTTATACAATTGCTGATCAGCCAGTGTTTCACCCATCAATGCGATAACCATAATCAATGCAGAGACAACCAGCAAAATCATGCTCTCACTTCCCCACTGTTCTGCAGGTGTATTTAACAGCAGCCACATCGGCAGGAAAAAAAGAATCGCTAAACCTGCCTGAAAGATGAAAAAAGCCAAAAATCCAAGATGTTGAAACTTGCCCATGGCGCGTCGCATATTGGCATAGCGGCGGTCTTCCTGCTGTTCTGACTGATAACGCCGCAGCAAATGCCAAAAAAGACGTAAGAACCAGAACCCACTCAATACACCGATAAAAACACGAAGCCAGTCAGGTGCAGTTTCAATCAATACCGCACTTAACAGCACATTTAACCCAATACAAAAACTCCAGGCCACATCGACAATACCGGCACGTTTATTAAATATAGCAACCACCCAGCAGCACAACATGATCAATACATTCAGCAAGAATAAGTTCCATAGCATCATCTTGTCTCCTGGGTCTGTGGGTTAAGCGAACTTAATAAGGACTGGCTTCAAACAGCATATGCACGTCACTAATCACGCCTTCTTTAAAGCCACCTTCGCAATAGCATAAATAGAAGTCCCACATCCGAATAAAGTTGTCATCAAAACCCAGTGACTTGACCTGACCTTGCGCAGCTAAAAACCGCTCACGCCAGTGATGCAGGGTTTGGGCATAACTTTGACCAATATCATCCAGCTGCTTCAAACGTAACTTTTGTTCAGAAGCACTTTGCGTTAAAACACTGATGCAGGGAATAAAACTGCCCGGAAAAATATAGCGTTTAATATAGTCCACCGTATTCAGTGCTTTTTTATAGCGCGCATCTTCAATGGTAATGGCCTGAATCAGTGCCAGACCATGCGGCTTAAGCAAAGCTCGGCATTTTTCAAAATAGGTCGGCAGATATTGCTCACCGACGGCTTCAATCATTTCAATCGAAACCAATTTATCGAACTTGCCATCCAGCAAGCGATAATCTTTGAGTTGAACATCAACACGGTGACTCAAACCTGCAGCCTGAACACGTTGCACAGCTTCTTCATACTGTGCCTGGGAAATGGTAATGGTGGTGACCTGACAGCCATAATGCTGTGCCGCATAAATGGCAAAACCACCCCAGCCACTGCCAATTTCGACCAAATGATCCATGGGTTTCAGCTGTAATTTCTGACAAATCAGTTCTTTTTTATAATCAGAGGCCTCTTCCAAACTCATCTGTGTCTCTTTAAAGACCGCACTGGAGTACATCATGGAAGAATCGAGGAACAATTTAAAAAAGTCATTACTGAGGTCGTAATGCTCTGCAATATTTTTACGACTGCCTTTCAGCGTGTTTTGACGGGTCTTGTACCAGCTTTTCAGCGCAACCTGACTGGCTTGCACGATAAAGTTTTGATTAATTTTATCTAATACATCACGGTTGCGTACCAGTAGTTGAATCAACTGAACTAAATCATCACTACTCCAATCACCGCGAATATAACCTTCCGCTGCACCTAAAACACCATTTTTGATAATCAGGTCAATTAATTCAGCATTATGAACATAAATATCTACATTTAAGTCAGAAGGCTCACCGACTGTACCGGTCCATACCCCATGAAAATGGATCTGACCATGACGCAGTTTAAATACCCGTCTTAATACCCATGGCAATGAATCCTGCTCACCGTAAATAAATGTTTTCAGCATGACTTATCTGTCCTTATCTTTCTTTGGGTGCCGATGAAATGGAACTTTTTTCCACCATAACTGCAAGGCTTGAAAATAGATGGAAGCCACCATCTTAAAAGGTTCAATACTATGCATTAGAGCATAACCATGCTGCTGTGAAGGAAATGTGATGGCATTTAAGCTAAAGCGCATGCTGGCATCAAAGATCAGTTGTTGCTGTTGCAACAACTGCATGTGAATCACATTAAGTTGATCAGAAAAATTAAACCGCCAACGGTAATCAATATCCATCGGCATAAATGGCGATACATGAAATGATTTTTCAAAATCAAACTCATAGCCCTGAAAATCACTATGTGCCTGAACCTGATCGCGGCAGTCATGCACATACACCTGGCGTTCATTCCATGGCGTGTTGGTAATCTCACTTAGAATAAACAGCGGTTGATGGTCTTGATTCAGAATGAAATAAAACACCACCGAATTGAAGCGAAAACCCAGACAGCGGGGTAAGGCCAGAATACGGATCTGCCAATCGGGCAACAATAACGTGCCGACATATTGCAGCAGCGCTTTTTTAACTTTTTCTCGAACTGTACCCTGATAGGCAGTGAGAAAATCATGCGGATATAAGGTCAAAACATTCCAATGCCGCGATGACCAAAGCCATGACTTTTCAGTAATCGCCTCGAGTTGATCGGGATCAAACCATAAATAGCTTAAATTCGACTCAAAAGCATGTGCTTTTGGCGCATAGCGTCTGTGACGAATTTTCGCGTCCGCAATTGCAAGCGAGGTATTTAACATCTGTGAGCTCCATGGCGAATCATGGTAAATGAGTCAATTGTTCAACCACACGGGCTGCACTGCGGGCGCCATCTTCATGGAATCCCCAGCCCCAATAGGCCCCACAAAATGAACTTCGATTTTGTCCTTGAATCTCCTGCCAGCGCGATTGTGCTTTAATGGCTTTTTCATCAAAAACTGGATGACGGTAATGCCGTTCTACCAGGATTTGACTTGGGTTTATAGGCATATTGGGATTTAAGGTCGAGAAAATCTGAGTCTTGCAGGGTAAATTTTGCAGCTTATTCATCCAGTAGCTAAAGCCATAATGAATGCCAGGCTCAGACGGTGTTGATGTGCTCTGATCAGGTGTGACATGGACATGCCAACTAGCCCACTGCGAACGTCGTTTCGGCATGATGGATTCATCATGGTGCACCACCATATGATTATCCTGATAACTGAAATTTTTCAGCACATCTAACTCTAGGGCAGTCGGATCTTTGAGCAGTTTTAGGCTGTCATCGGCATGACTGGCAAAAATAACCCAGTCAAAGGTTTGCAGTCCTTCGGCAGTATCAATCAACACCTGATTATCATGCCGGGTAACCCCATCTACCGCCAGATTTTTCCACTGAATCGATGGACATTGCTGCTGAATCGCACGGATATAGGTTGCTGAGCCACCTTTGACCGTTTGCCATTGTGGGCGTTCTTTTAGCTGCAGCATCCGGTGATGCTGAAAAAAACTGATCACAAACTTATACGGAATTTTACCGATCTGATTGACTGGACTAGACCATAAGGCACCACACATCGGATAGAGGTGTTCTTGACGAAATTCTTCCGAGTAATCATTTTGATTCAAATAAGCTTCAATGCTAAGTTCAGGATCATAATCAGCCACAGATAAATCTTTATTATCACTATAAAAACGCAGCAAGTCAGAAAGCATACGGCGGAACTTTTTATTCAAAAAGTTTTGTGGACGGGTCAATAAAGACCATTTCTGAGACGGATTATATTGCAGCCCAGTGACCAGATTATTGACTGAAAATCCCATGTCACTGCTTTGGGCTTCCACCCCAAGTTGAGCTAGCATTTCACTGAATAAGGGATAATTAAAATCATTAAATACAATAAAGCCACTATCTACTGCAACTTGCTGTCCCTCGATCTGAAACTGATGGGTGTCAGTATGACCACCAAAGTATATATTCTTCTCAAATATAGTAACTTGATGCTGTCGCGAAAGTTTCCATGCAGCATACAAACCTGAAATACCGGACCCAATAATGGCAATTTTCATGAACCTTCCCCATGTTCAACTTTATTTGAACTGATTTTAATTTTTGATGCTGTCCGGATGCTTGCTGTATATACCCGTTCAGGAATAGGTTTTAATCCCCACACCAACCCAAACCATGACATGATTTTCAGCAGGTAATAAGTCACGTCAATTTGCCACCAATAAAAGCCCTGTCGGGTACTACCTGCATAATAATGATGGTTGTTGTGCCACCCCTCACCCAAGGTAATAATCGAAAGGAATAGATTGTTACGACTATTATCTGGGGTTTCAAAATCCCGTGAACCGTATAGGTGGGCCAAGGAATTGATACACAATGTGGCATGAATCAATAATACGGTTGAAATCACAAAGCCCCAGACCAAAAGCTGTGGCCCAGTGGTAGCCAATACTGGATATGCGACAGCCAGCCACTCCCCTAAAACATAGATTCCAACTGCTGTTGCTAAGACCACCGGAAGACTGAAACGATCTAACCAGATCAGTTCAGGATACTTAAGCCAATCTTTAATCACTGCTTTACGGGTACTAAAATTTTGCTCATTCAGAAACCATCCAACGTGGCTATACCAAAAACCATGGGTAGATGAATGGGGATCTTGCTCGGTATCGGTAAAACGATGATGATAACGATGATGGGCCGCCCACCACAAAGGACCGCGCTGAGCACTCATGGTGCCTATCAAGATAAAAATAAACTGAACAAGCCGCGAAGTCTGAAAGGTTTTATGTGATAAGTAACGGTGAAAAAATGCCGTAATTGCAAACATCCTGAGCAGATAAAAAAACAGCATAAACAGCACTGCAAACCACGACACACCGACCCAAAATACTGCCAGACAGGCAATATGCAATAATATAAAGGGCAAGATACGCACCCATTGAATTTGGATGTCTTTAGCATGCCTGACGGGTTGCACTGTTGGAGTATTCGCATCACCCGACCAGCTATCCATCCAGCGTAGAAAAAATTTAAACATTGTTTCTTCCGGATATTGAATATTTATTTATACTTTTCATTCTAGGAAATGCGATATGAAATTTATGTGAAGCTCATGTCCTATTCTATACTGAGGCAACCCAGATTACCTCAGTATGAAGTCGACCCCTTACTGTTGTGGTGTTTTGATTAAATTTGACAGATCATAGCCATACTGACGCGCTGTTTCTAAATAAGATTGATAAGTCGCTTCATCCAAATGAGGCTTTTTAGATAAAATCCATAAGTATTTATGAGTCGGTCCACCGATGAGGGCAACCTGATACTCAGGATCCACTCTTAACACCCAATAATCACCTTTAGTGAACGGCAACCATCTCAAACCGGCTGGAAGAAAACTCACCTTCAGTTCACTCATTCCCTTATTTTGAGGATAAGCTACCCCTTGTGAAGCGATAATTTTTCCTGTTTCCGTATGACAGCTATTTAAGACACCAATGGTATGATCTGAATTCACAGTGTAATCGGCCGTGGTATGACTGACACAGTTGCGCTGGAAATACATAGGTAAGTGCGCAATTTCATACCATTTTCCCGCATATTGCTGAACATCAATACTTTCTACTGCTTTGGGTTTTATGGATTCTGCTTGAACAGTTAAAGAAAAAACTAGACCAGCGAATGCCATTAAGCCAGTAGCTAAAAGAGGTTTGAGCAAGCTTTTCATTTTATGACCTGTTAGGTATTCAATCCTTTAAAAATACACTAAAGGCATGTGAACAAACTGTGAAAAATTAAATAAAATCTAGATCTTAAAAAACCAAGTTGTTTTTAGGCAATCTCTAAATACATTTTTTCCTTTAGGTTCACAAAAAATTCACTTGAACATCACTATTCTTCTCATTGAACAAGTGCATTAGTCGCTTACTTAATAAAGCGCTAATTCCTTTAAATTCGCTGGGATTAAAGGGAGAATGGAATGCTTTCATTTTTAAAAGAGTTGTTCTGCTTACATGCTTATGAGTATGAACAGGATGATAAAGGTAATGTAATTAAAGTGTGCCGAAAATGTGGCCAAACCAAAATAAGATATTTGTCTAGCCCTCTCTAGCCGAACTTATTACGGCAAATGCTTACCGCATGTGAATGTTGGTAGGCTTTTTTTATTTAGGGTGTATTTTTAACAAAAAAACTAGCCTTTATATAAAAGATACGCTGTTACTTTGAATTACCCCAAAATAAAGTTAGGGCAGCTAAAATATTGAAATCGAGGGCTCGGAAGCCGGAGAGTTTAAATTAAGTCCGATTAAAGTAAGTCTTAGATTTATACGTACCATAAAAAAGCTTCAAGCTAATAAAATAATTAGCTGTTAATTACTATGGCAGTCTAAATACGGTTTGATGATTTGTAAGTTTAAATAATATGTGATTTTAGTCACATTAACTTACAAGTTAGTGATCATATTTTGATTTTTTGTGATGAAATCTTAATCAAGAAGTGCTTTAATCAGTCTCAGAATAACAATAAACAAATATAAATCTAGAAGGGCAGCAGAAATTTAACTCTCTAATTCTTTGTTATAAAAACAAGAGCAAAGAAGCAAATAAAGAATTAGAGGGTTGCGCTTTTCTTACCCAATTCACTAAATTTTCCATAGTATAAATCATATAAAATATGGATACAGAATCCACGCTTTTTTGTGCTGTTATTCCCAAGTAGAAATCTCCTATCAAGAACCAAATAGAAATGTCCTATTGGACTGCTCTCAGTAATATAGTTAAAATATATCGCACGACTAACTGGTCTAAATTCAATAAAATGATCTGGAATAACCACTTAGAAAATGGTTAGTCTTGTTTGAATATATTGAATTCTATTCGTTGTTTTAATGTGCTCATGATAAAAACCTTATGTCACATAGTCACTGATTGTGACTTGAGTGTGTTATTTGCACAATATCATAAGTGAACTGCTCCCCATCTAGGAAAGTGGTGGCTATTTAAAGTAGATAGCAGCCAAGCTGTAGAGCCCTGTTCAAAAACAGTCGAATTTTAACGGCTGTTTCCTCTATAAACAAGATAAATTATACTAATACCCCTAACAAATCACCTTCTTATAAAATATTGATTTTCCTTATGGTAAATACAGTATAGCCAATCTGATTTATCCGAGATTTCTGCATAATCTTAAAGAAAAAAGATAAATTATACAGCTTGATCAAAAATCAAACACTAAAAAAGTGTATACGCTGCGATCAAAATCACTTCTGTTAGTTTATGTAATCTTATGTAAAAATCCCACAATAATTTGTGACATATGTCGCATTTTTATTACCGAAGTGTCGAATAAATACTTCTGGATGCGCCATATCAGTAGCTTTTAGATAACTCTAGATAATCCGAAAAGCTTTTTTTTTCGTTATTTGGCACGGTAAATTTATAGTATTTAGCTAACTAAAATCTTGCACACACCAAAGTACTAAAAAAAATTAACACCTTGGAGATTTACCATGCAACTTAAAAAAAACCTACTAACCGCTACATTGCTTGCTATTGGTAGTTTGACTACTGTTTCTGCAATGGCCGCTGGCACAGCTAACGGTGAGTTTAAAGTCAAAATCAAAATTGATTCTGCCTGTAACGTGAACGCAGCTGTTGGCGCTCAAGATATTGATTTTGGTTCAGTTACTGCTGGCGCTGCAGGCCCAGCTAATAAAACATCGGCTACTGCCCTTTCTGTACAGTGCTCTAAAGGAGCCGCTTATGTTATTAAGCTCACACCATCAAATGCTAATGCAAGTGGTGCTGGCATTATGATACATACTTCAACACCGTCTGACACTATTGCGTATCAGTTGAATTCAGAAACTGCTAGTGCAAAATCTTGGGGTGATACAGGGGTTCTAGGCGGCTCTCTTGGCAATAGTGTCGGTGGTATAGGAACCGGTATGAGCAAAACTATTTCTCATGCAGTATATGCGACAGTGACAGGCTCTACCGACGTTGCTGTGGGTGATTATACTGATACCGTTCAAGTTAAAGTAACCTACTGATCTTAATGTCAAATCTCTGGTTACACCGTGTTGCAAGACACGGTCTTATTTCTGGCTTGCTACTGTCTTCTGGTTGGGCAATGGCGAGTGGTCTTCAAGTCTCTCCCATTTCCTTAAGCTTACAAGCCAGAGAAAATGCCAGTGGCCTGACGCTCAGTAATACTGGCGACAATCTGGTACACGCGCAAGTACGCGTGTACCAATGGTCACAGGACGAAAAAGGTGATCAGCGCACACCATCACGAGGATTATTGGCCAGCCCACCGATGATTGAACTCAAACCCGGTGAGCAGCAACTGATCAGAATTATCCGTGCCAAGGCACCACCACAAGGTGCAGGGGCGGTAGAAGAGAGTTACCGATTATCCATTGATGAATTGCCTGTTCAATCGACTGAACAAAAGACGGGCTTGCAGTTTGCATTGAGCTACTCACTCCCTGTATTTGTAAAGCCTGTTGGTATTGCCGAGACCACTCCTCACTTGCAGTGGGGCTACAGCCCACAAGCAGATGGCAAGCAGATGGTATTACACATCAGCAATAGCGGAAATGGTCATGCTCAATTGGCAGATCTGAGCTGGATTGATACTGCTGGCAATAATAGTGTTGATATACATCAAGGTTTGCTGGGGTATGTATTACCGGGCGCCACCATGCACTGGACGCTTAATATCCCGCCCTCAGCACTTAAGAAAGGCGGTAAATTCAAGGTAATGATTAATGGAACTCAGACGACACAAGACGGTATGCTGGACAATTCCACTCGCTAAGGCATTTTTAATGCAAAGTATGTGGATATCTGTCAGTTACGCTGTGGAACTGACAGATATTGTTTCTGCAGACATTGCCGATACCGAATTGGCCAAACTCAATCTTAACAATTACAAGGCTAGTAATGTAGATGATCTCGACCTGTATCTGGACGTTACTCTTAACGGTACCAGCGCGGGTCTAAGCCATTTCAACTACCATGAAGGTCAGCTTTGGGCAAGTGCTAGCATACTACAACAGCTCGGCTTTATTTTGCCGCCTAGCACTAGCGATCCGGTACAGCTGAACAGCTTGACGGGCATCAAAGTCAATTATGATGAGCGTCGGCAAACGGTCAGTATTATTGCTCCATTAAGTATGCTCAATCTGGCCACCACCGTCCTGAATACCAACAGTACCAAGCGCCCGCAACCGACCGCATCGCCCGGTATACTGTTAAATTACAACCTCTACGGCACACAAGCAGAGCACAATGCCACCAGCTTAAGTGCTTATACCGAACTCCGCGCATTTAATGCCCTAGGCGTATTAAGCTCCACCGCACTCACTACAGAAAACCGCCTCACTGATAACGCTGGTAATGGTAATGACTGGCAAGGTCGTACTGTACGTCTGGATACCAGCTGGAGTACTTCATTTGCCGACAGAATGATTACGGTTCGTGCTGGAGACATGCTCACGAGCGCACTCTCCTGGACACGCTCCACACGCCTAGGAGGATTGCAAATTGGAACAAATTTCGATCTGCAACCTTATCGGACAACTACGCCATTGCCTTCATTTTTTGGCTCTGCAACGCTGCCCTCGGCGGTAGACCTGTATGTAAATGGCCTCAAACAATATAGTGGTGAAGTACCCGCTGGCCCATTTGAGATTAATACAGCACCTAGTTTCAGTGGTGCTGGTACTGCACAGCTGGTATTGACTGATGCATTAGGACAAAATACCACTCTTAATTTCTCGCTTTATGACGCTCATCGTTTGCTACAATCAGGTCTTGCCGACTGGTCAGTAGAGCTTGGTGTAGTGCGCGAAAACTATGGTATCACTTCCTTTGATTACGGCAATGATATAGCCGCTAGTGGTACCTGGCGTTACGGGGTAAATAACCACTTTAGCGCAGAAGCCCATGCGGAAGTGACTAATGGTCTCAGCAATGCTGGAGTCGGTGGCACTTGGTTACTCGGCAGTGCAGGCGGCATTGTGTTCGCATCACTGGCTGGCAGCGAGAGTCAAGGCCAAAATGGCACACAATACAGCGCAAACTACTCATGGAATAACAATCGTTTCAATATCGGTCTCAATACATTGGCCACCCATGGAGATTATCGTGATGTAGCTACACAGTATGGAACAGCCCCTGCCCACCGAAGTGAACAAATCTCAACAGGTTACAGTACTCAATCTTTGGGCAATTTTGGCTTAAGTTATAATAAAGTGGCCTATTCGCAGCAGGAAACCACACAGTTTGCCAGCATTTATTGGGCTAAATCCATTGGTCAACGCCTAAGCCTGAACTTTAACTATAATCAAGATCTTAATAACTCAGCCAATAACAGCGCCTCACTTGGTGCATCACTTTCGCTAGACCGTAATATTTATGTCAGCAGCGGTGTGCAGCACACAGACCATCGCAATGAATTTGTAGTTGATGTCTCACAATCGGTTCCGAGTGCAGGTGGCTTAGGCTGGCGTGCACAAGCACAACACAGTACCAGTAGTGATGACAGTAACGCTGGACTAGCCGAACTGAATTACCTAGGTCGATACGGTCAGGTACAAGCAGGTATCAGTAGCAACGATGGTAACTACTTTAGCTATGCAAGTGGCACGGGTTCACTGGTCATGATGGGTGGGGGAATATTTGCTGCACGCCAAATCAATAGCGGTTTTGCAATAGTCTCTACTGAGGGGATTGGCAACGTACCGATACTACTGCAAAACAACAATATTGGCACCACCAATAGTCATGGCCGTTTACTGGTGACATCGCTGAACGCTTACCAAGACAATAAGATCAGCATTGATCCCATGAACTTACCCGCTGATCTGCGGATTGATAAGGTGAGTATTGAAGCTACACCGACTGATCGTTCTGGCATATTAGTGAATTTTGGCATTACTCCAGCGCGCTCGGCCTCTGTGATTCTTAAAGATAGTAATGACCAACCCATAGAAATAGGCAGTCAGGTACAATTACTCAGTAAGAAAGAAGCTTCGACAGCAATCGTTGGATTTGATGGTGATGTCTATTTGGACACACTGGATGAGCACAATGTGCTAGAGGTGACTACGCCATCTGGTGATGTCTGTAAGACTAGTTTTGACTATCAAAAGCAGAGTGATGGAATTCCACTGATTGGCCCACTCATCTGCCAGAAGGTACAATAATGAATATAAATATATTTCAGTGGCGTTATAGCCTATTTTTAATACTAACAACAAGCTTATGGTTAGCAACAAGCAATGCGCAAGCAGCTCTCACTGTTACATGTTCAGCAGGCATGAATACAACAGCAGGAAGCACTGGTATTGTGAATATTGGTACTATCACGCCCAGTAATGCTAACAATGCCAGCATCTCAGCTACATTAAATTATAGTTGTACCAATATCGGTGACACTGCCGGATATGTGTCGGTCTGCCTTGCAGTTGATGGCGGCGACTCTGCCCCTGGTACCCTTTACCCACGCTATATGAAGAATGCTGGATCAAGCAGTAATCCTCTGGCATTCACCATGACATTACCTGACAATAGTGTTTGGGGCAGCCGTACTTATACTACTCAACCTAAAGAATACGATTCAGGCTCACTCCCCATCTCTGCAAGTTCAACGATCTCAGGCAACGTACGTGTCACGATCTCCCTGATTTCTGGAAGCAATAATACTAGTGCCACAGCCG
The DNA here is from genome assembly GCF_002135195.1 of Acinetobacter terrae. NCBI lineage: Bacteria > Pseudomonadati > Pseudomonadota > Gammaproteobacteria > Moraxellales > Moraxellaceae > Acinetobacter > Acinetobacter terrae. The sequence goes on along the minus strand of NZ_NEGF01000009.1, from coordinate 90,155 downwards.
GAACCTATAGCAATGATTTCGGAAATGGTAACCATACCTCATTAACATACAAATCCGGCCCCAACGAGAATGCCGCTGATTGCTCAAATGGAAAGCAAGGAAGCATTCGATTCCCGTTTAAAGTCCAGGCCACTGTTATTCCCAGCTGTGTAGTTACTGCTACTTCCGACATTAACTTGGGCAGTTATTCAGCCGGAACGACCAATATCGCTGGTAACAATAGTAATGCGATCGGCGTGAAATGCACAAATGGCGCACCCTATAACATCGGATTGACTCCATCAAACGGCAACGTAGAGGGTACAGGGGTTATGAGTGGCACCAGCGGCAACCCTGACAAGGTACTCTACCAACTGCGTTCAAATACTGGTCTTGGGGGAGCGATATGGGGCAACACTGCTACTTCTACCTCTGTAGGGAATGGGGTTACAGGTACCGGTACAGGAGCAGTTCAAACACAGCCTGTGTATGTCACTGTGCCTAATGTTGACTTTAAACCTGACAACTACTCAGATAGGGTAACCATCAAGATAAATTATTGATATTATTTATATTTTCATATCAGACTTTAATCCTCTTTGGAATGACAAGCCATCTTACCAAGTGATGAATATTCGGATTAAAGAGCCACTACTTTCCTAAACAAGTTTTGTTACTTCGCACAAAAGGTAGTATAAAAAATAAAGCCTTATAGTCTCTCCCAAAACTATAAGGCTTAGCGCCTAGGCTTTTCCTCTTTATAACTTACGTTCCTATAGGTTCGTAGTTATGTTTTTATAATTATAGGGTTTCATCTATCTACACCTTATCTAATAGTAGTGATGTAAAATAGGTTCTTTTTACTAGGTCAAGAATATCCGATTTTTCCTTAATTCTTTAATAGGAAATTTTCATATTCATATATATATTTGGAATAGAAAATTTCCACAAATGAAATAAAATTTTATAAATAGAAGCAGGAAGTCCGCTACAACAGATATTTTTGCATCCTCCCTGACTAAAGGACAGGGATTCCTACTGCTAGACGCTTATGCTCAAGCATGAGAATGTTTCTTGCAGTATTTAAGTCAATGTTTCTATCTAAACACTTGAACACTCACACTGCCATTCTCTTATTCCAAGCCCGGTCCTACCTTTGAGCAAGGGGAGCCATTGATGCAAGATTAGTGGTTGCTGTTATTCAGGATAATGAGGCTAAAGTAATGGCACGATGGTCACTACTAAGTAATGTACCTTCTGATATTGATACAATAGAATTGACAACCTGATAATATTCGCGCTGGACAATAAAATGTTTTTCAAGCGGCTTCAGATAACCCCACAGGCCATATTAAGAAGGCTATTGATAGCATGGCCTGTATTTTAAATGAGCCTAAAGGCGGAGTTTTACACTCGATTTGATAATTTATGGATCAAGAGCTGCCGCGAGATCTGATATTTATAAACTGGCAGATAATTATATGTGAGGATTATCACATTTTTGTTATATTATTTAAGTAAAATTAGTAATTAATATTTAGATCCCATTTAAAGAATTTCAGTTGAGAATCTATCAAAAATGCGCAATACAACTCAAGAATGGAATGCTATATGAGTCAAACAGCGAGTTATTTAGATACTCAATCTATCTTTAATTTAATTGGGCAGCATGCCGACTTAGCACTCATCTTTCAGACTGTCAGTGAATGGTTAGAAGCTCGGATACCAGATTCAATGGTATCCATTATGTTGTACTCAGAAACTGAACAAACTTTAAATCTGATAAGGGATACAAAGCATTTTTCTAATCGATATAAAGAAGCGATCACAGATCTAAAGATAGGGCCAAATGTGGGAGCGTGTGGGGCAGCAGCTTTTCATCGAAAACTAATTATTTGTGAAAATTTAGCGATTGATAAGAACTGGGAATCTTTCAAAACCCTGATTCAAGAAGAAAATCTAAATGCGTGTTGGTCTACGCCTATTATTAATGCGCAAGGAAAACTCTATGGTACATTTGGAACCTATTATCGTTCTCCTAAATGTCCAACCTCCACTCATATTAAATTAATTCGTCATGCAGCATCTTTAGTTGCCTTAAGTATGGATCTTCATGCAGAACGGCAACAAAGCCTGACTCTTAATGATAAATATCGATCTTTCTTCAATTACCATCCTGATGCAATTTTTGAACATGATCTTGAAGGCAGCATTATTGATGTTAATCTTGCCTCTAAAGACATCACTAAATATAGTCTTGAACAGATTATGGGCTTACATTTCTCGAAATTTATTTGTGCTGAATCTCAGGCCATAGCTGAAACTGCTTTTGAACAAGCGGTGAACGGCAATGGTCAGCACCTGGAAATCCAAGCGCTGAATGCCTTAGGGGAATGTTACTGGTTGGACCTCACTTATTTACCGATAAAACAAGCTCAACAGGTGGTTGGCGTATTCGGTATCGCTCGAGATATTACCTATCGGCGTGAAACCGAAGAAATGCTGCGTCTGCTTAAACGTAGTGTTGATGCTAATCCTCATGGCATCGTGTTGGCCAATGCGACCCAGAACCAAGCTATTGAATATGTTAATCCTGCTTTTGAAAACCTGACCGGTTATACGAAAGAAGAAGTGATAGGTCAAAATTGTCATTTTCTGCAAGGTCCTGATACAGATCCTGAGACGGTTAATAAAATACGAAATGCGATTAAAGAACAAGAAGAAATTCAGGTCACCTTAAAGAACTATCGTAAAGATGGTAGCTGGTTCTGGAACCAACTGATATTAGGACCAGTTTTTAATGACAAAAACTTTTGCACACATTTTATTGGAATTCAGCAAGATGTCACTCAACAACGGGCAAATAGCGAATATATCGCCCGTCAGCAAACCCACGATAATTTAACTGGATTAATTAACCATCATACCTTTGAAGAAGCACTCGATGTCGCATTTTGCATACAACATGAGAGTCATCAATCCTTGATTGTTATGTATGTAGATTTAGATGACTTCCAACCTTTAAATCAAAGCTTGGGACACGTCATTGGTGATCAACTTCTGAGTGCTGTAGCAAATCGCCTGCGTCAAGTCATTCAAGAAGAGGATGTGATTTCTCATTTTTCAGGAGATGAATTTGCCATACTTCTGAATAAGTGTCATGACTTAAAAGAAGTCGCTGTTATTGCAGAGCAAATATTAAAAAGTTTATCCGTTCCATTTGATATTGAGAATCATAAAATCCATATTAGTGCCAGTATTGGCATTGCAGATGATGACCCGCAGGTAGAAAAATCTAAACAATTGCTGCATCATGCGATCCATGCCATGAGTGAAGCAAAAAAAGAAGGTGGAAATACTTGGCACTGGTATGCTTTTAATGCGACCCGCACACACAAAATCGATTACGTGCTGATGCGCCATGAATTAATGGTCGCCCTCGAAGAAAAACAGTTTAGGCTCGTCTATCAACCGGTTATTGATGCTGACTCAGGCCAATTGAAAAGTGTAGAAGCCTTAATTCGTTGGCAGCATCCACAAAGAGGTTTGATTTCTCCAGCAGACTTTATCCCGTTCGCTGAAAGAACAGGTCAAATTGTAGTGATTGGCCAGTGGGTTTTACAACAAGCTTGTCAGGATATTGTGGAATGGAATAAGAAACATGGTGCTACCCTTAGTGTCGCAGTCAATCTTTCTCCTTTACAATTTAGACGTACAGGCTTTCTGCATGACTTGCAAAAAACACTTGCAGATACGCAATTGCCACCCGAGTTGTTAAAAATTGAAGTCACTGAAACCATGTTAATTGCAGGTGCTGATCGTTCTGCAGAAATTTTAAAAACTGTGCGTGATTTAGGCGTCAAAGTGTCTGTAGATGACTTTGGAACAGGCTACTCCAGTCTGAGCTATCTACGGACTTTACCTATTGATGAGATCAAACTTGATCGTAGTTTTATTGAACATTTACCTGAAAATGAAAAAGATGGCGCTATTGTTGCTGCCATTATTGTCATGGCCCATAAACTGGGATTAAACGTAGTTGCTGAAGGCATAGAAAATCAAGCCCAGGCTCAGTTCCTCAAAAAATATGAATGTAATTATTTTCAAGGCTACTATTTTGCTAGACCTGCTTGCCTTGCGGAGCTCAAACTTAATTATAAGCAGGTAGAATTATGATGAAAATAAATACAGTTCCACTATTTAATAACGAATACAGTTACGTCCGCTATTTTTAGCTTGATAAAGTTTATTATCAGCCATTTTAAAAACTTCAGTCACAGCATCTGAGTTTTTAGGCCAAAATGCCATTCCAACAGATATTGTAATGGGTCCGATAGAATTGATATTGCTTGATTCCATTGTTTTTCTTAAACGTTCGGCAGCATTGTAGGCGACCTTGGGATCGGAAGTCGTCATTAAGACAATAAACTCTTCTCCTCCTATGCGACAACAAATGTCTTCATCCCTGAAATTATTTTTCATAAAATTGGCAAAGGTTTTTAAAACGATATCCCCTTGATCATGACCATAGGTATCATTAACATTCTTAAAAAAATCGATATCAATAGCCAGAACAGCAAAACTTCTTCCTAAACTCACCAATTCTTTTAAGAAGATTTGCATACCACGTCGATTATATAAACCCGTCAGTGGATCGGTATTCACATGTTGACGCAATTCAGTAATCTTTTCACTGAACGTTTGTGAACTGAGTAGCAAAGACGTTCTAAACTTTAATACTTCGAAATACCAAGGATCAACTTGTTTGATTTTATCTTGAATGTCTGGCTGATTGAGCATGCTAGCCATTTTGGCCAAGCTATTTAAAGGTGAAGAAATAAAGCGCGACATTCTCCAAACTATAAAAAATATAAAAAAATAAAAGATAGAAATGCCAATAGAAACTTTCAAAAGAATAGCATTGGCCTGCTTTAATAACTCTTCTGTCGGTTGCTGGGAAACTACGATCCAGTTCACACTCGGAATGTATGCAAAACCTGCCAAATTTTCGACACCACGACTATTGATTAACCGGACACTCCCCATCCGTGTACGCACTATATAGTCCAGACCATTATTATTGATAATTTTTTCTCCAATTCTTGAATGATCAGGATGAAAAATAATGCGATTATCCTGATCAATAACATACATATAACTTTTTTTAAAGTCATACTCCGTTGAAAGCATTTCCTGAATTAGATTATTCTTTTGTAAATAAATCGTGCCACCCATCATGCCGCGATAATTTTTATTCTGGTCATAAATAGGTTGAGACAGAAGTACAACAAGATTATGTTTAACTGACCAATAAGGCGAAGAAATATAAGTCGTTTTATGCTTTAAGGATTCAGTAATTCCCACTGTTTTATATAAAATATGGGTATTAAGATTTAAACTTTTCGGTTCAAAAGAGACGATTTTTCTTTGCTTATCAACAATTAATACACTATTAAATCTATTTGATTGGTTTTTAATCCGTCTTACTTCTTCTTTTGTTAATTGGTGATTAGAAAAATCCTGTCCTAACAGGTTAGCACTATACTTTAGCTCATTCAGCATATCACCGAAATGCTGATTTGCACTGGTGGCAACCTTTGACGCATATTTGGCATTCACTGAAAGCGAGTTCTGAATGAGCTGCTCTTTAATCACATAATTGAGAATAAATATAGAAACAATAAATAAGCACGAAACACTGACGATGGTTGAAATCAGGATCAGTTTACGAAGATTTAATTTAAGTGCCAAGAGAATCTGTTTCAAAAACGCAATCTCGCAATACCGTGTCCAAGTTTACACTTTATAACATATTTGCCAAATAACTTAACAATTTGATTTGTAATAAACCCAACTATGTATATTTTTTAATCATAATAAAATAAAATTATTGATTCAAATACTTAAAGATAGCGTGATTTATCTGCTTTAAACTTCTGCACTTTAATCCCTAATTTTCCTACAATTTATATATCGTGCTATTTAGAAAACCACCCCATTCCCAGTTCAATCAGCAGCTAAACGAATGACTCTTTATTTAAAAAACCGAGCTACTTACATAACTCGGTTAACTCTCTAATATTCACTCAGCTACTAAAATTACTTTCATGAAAATTAGAATGTGACCCGTTTATAATCACGGTAGTTCGGCTTCCAGAAATTCGCTTCGATGGCTTGAGTTAACAACTCATCAGAGATGAGCGGTGCAACCCCCGCTTCCATTGCTGCTTTGGCCACTTTAAAAGCAATAATCTTAGATACCTGCTGAATTTCATTCAAATCAGGGAGTAGATTAGCTTCTGGATTCTGTAACATGGGTGAGCATGCTGCCAAGGTATTACTCGATGCTATCAGCATACTGTCGGTTACTCGAGTTGCACCAGAGGCAATCACCCCCAAACCAATGCCAGGAAAAATATAAGAGTTATTACATTGCGAGATGTTGTAAATCTTACCTTGATAATTAACAGGCACAAATGGGCTGCCAGTTGCGATGAGTGCCCTGCCTTCGGTCCATTGCAAAATATCTGCTGGCACGGCTTCAACTTGTGAAGTCGGATTCGACAATGGCAAAACAATGGGACGTTCGCAATTAGCTGCCAGCGTCTTGATGATCTCTTCAGTAAATAAACCTGCTTGACCCGACACACCAATTAACACCGTGGGTTTGGCATTTTGTACTACATCGAGTAAGGAAATAATTTCTTGCGCATTGCCCCAGTGCTCCACATTGTCTGGTTTTTGCGCGAGCTTACGTTGAAAATCAAGCAAATTTGGCTGGTTTTCAGTGATCAAGCCAAAACGGTCAACCATATAAATACGAGCACGTGCCTGCGCATCGGTTAAGCCTTCAGTCACCATTTGCGCCACAATTTGTTCAGCAATACCACAGCCAGCTGAGCCTGCACCCAAGAAGGCAATTGTCTGATCTTTCAGTTGTTTACCTGCAGCATGCGAAGCAGCAATCAGACTCCCCACGGACACCGCTGCCGTGCCTTGAATATCATCATTAAAACAACAAATTTGATCACGATATTTATTTAATAAAGGCATGGCATTTTTTTGGGCAAAATCTTCAAATTGAATCAAAGCTTTTGGCCAACGGCGCTGAATGGCTGCAATCACATGGTCGACAAATTCATAATATTCATCTCCACTAATGCGTGGCTGATTCCAACCCATATAAATAGGATCGTTCAGCAATTGCGAATTATTGGTACCAACATCTAAAGTAATCGGTAAGGTATAAGCAGGACTTATGCCACCACATGCAGTGTATAAAGACAATTTTCCAATCGGAATGCCCATCCCACCAATACCTTGATCACCCAAACCTAAAATACGTTCACCGTCAGTAATAACAATGACTTTGACATTTTTTTTATTCACATTTTGTAAAATATCATCAATATGGGCTCGATCTGGATAAGAGATAAAAATTCCGCGATGGCGGCGATAAATATCGGAAAAACGCTGACAAGCTTCACCCACTGTTGGGGTATAAATGATCGGCATCATTTCAGTTAAATGATGCTCAATTAAGTGATAGAACAAAGTTTCATTGGTGTCTTGAATATTGCGCAGGTAAATGTGCTTATTGATCGCATCATTAAAAGCACAATATTGTTGATAGGAACGCTGGCTCTGCTCCTCTATGCTTTCAATGACATGAGGAATAAGGCCGTGCAAATTGAAGTGACTACGTTCTTGTTCAGTAAATGCAGAACCTTTGTTTAACAATGGGAGTTCTAAAAGGGTATTACCCGCATAAGGAATATATAAAGGGTGCTTTTGAGCCAAATTATCAGTTGTCATTTCCAATCTCATTTTGACGTATTGTCGATGGAATGCAGAAGAATTCAATCCCATCTGACCAGAGTCTAGCTTAGCCCTATTTGGTGACAATTTGATATTTATAAGCTTGATAGCAATCCACAAGTGATTTTATCGGTGAATAAAAATAGCGAATAAGCAAAATTTAATCGGCAAAGCAAAATCACTTTTCTTAAATCAAGAATGATCAGTCTGCCAATTTATATAAAAATTGGCAGACTAACTCTAGATTGTTACTCTTCTAAAAGACTTCTTAACATCCAGGCTGTTTTTTCATGGACTTCAAGTCTTTGTGTGATCAGATCAGCTGTTGGCTGGTCATTAACTTCATCCACGATGGAAAAGAGACTTCGAGCAGTTCGCGCAACAGTTTCATGTGCATTAACCAGCAGGCTGACCATTTCCTCGGCTTTAGGAACACCTTCTACTTCTTTAATTGCGGTTAATTTTACAAATTGTTTATAGGTTCCAGGAGCAGGAAAGCCTAAAGCACGAATTCGCTCAGCAATGATATCCAAGGCATTCCATTGCTCCGTATATTGAGTCATAAACATGTTATGTAAGCTATTGAATTGTGGCCCAGTCACGTTCCAATGAAAGTTATGGGTCATCAAATACAAGGTATAGCTATCCGCTAGCAGTTTGGATAAACCTTCAACAATTTTGGCACGATCACTATGAGAAATGCCAATATCAATTTTCATTGTTTTAGATTCTTTTTTAGAACTCGCCATTTTTTAGACTCCTTATATTTTAAGTGTATATGTTATATAGACATTAAGATTTTATGACCATCACGGGCAATTCCGTTGAGCAAAGTACAGCTGTGGCCACACTTCCGAGTATCCATTTTTTAAAACCTTTACGACCATGCCATCCCATCACAATGAGATCAGTTTCAAGCTGTTTGGCAGTTTCAACAATACCCTCTTCAAACAGTACGCTTTTTAGGACTTTTGTTTCTACTTGAACACCCGCCGCATATGCAATTTCGCTTGCTTGTTTTAATACCTCTTCTGCATTCGCATAGGCTTGGATAAAGTGTTCTTTCATTGAAGCAGATACATAATATTGACATCCTCACCCACCTGAAAGGAGGGTGATTCCTACTTCTAGACGCTTATGCCCAAGCGCAAGTATGTTCTTAGCAGAATTTAAATCACGTTGATTTACACTTCCGCATTCACATTCCCATACTCTTATTCGCAAATCTGCTCTACCTTTCGGACTGCTTGCGGTGATCTCACCACAGCACGAACAGATTTGGGTTGTGAATCTCTCGTTGACTTCTTCAAACATTACCCCTGCGTTCTCGCATTTATACTTGAGCATTGTTTTTAGTGCTGAAAAACTTGCATCTAAAACAGACTTTGCCATTTTGGTTTTCACTAGTTTTTTCGCACTCAGATCACCTACAACAATCAGTGCATTTTCCCGGACCAGTTCAGTACTGGCCTTATGCAAATGGTCTTTACGACTGTTTGCAATCTTGGCGTGTAATGCACGGACACACTTTTTATTCTTTGCTCGTTGAGCAATCCCTAATTTCTGTTCATATTGACGGTAGAACTTGGGATTTGAAATTACCGTACCATCGGAACAAGTGGCTATATCCTTTAAGCCCAAATCAATCCCGATCGCTTTAGTTCCTGTCGATTTCTCAGTTTTAGGACTATCCACAACCAAGCAGACATACCAGCGGCCACGCGCATCCTCGACAAATGAACCTGTTTTAATACTGTATTGACTTAATCCGTAGCTATCCCATATTTTAAATTGATGCTTGCCATATTGAACAAAACCATCAGCATATTTGATTGCTACTTTCTTGAATGGTATCCATCCAAGTGATCTTCTTGCTGATTTTTTGTTGCTGACACGCCATTTGAGTTTCGCTTTTTTGAATTGTTTTCTACGTGTGACCAATTCAGCCGAAATCGCCTGAATAGTTTGGCTATGCAATCCACACTCTTTAGATGCGCCCTTAGTGTACTTATCAATATCATATGAACTTAAAAACTCACCTTTTCTTTTGAGGTGCTTAAAACTTAAATCATTAACATAATTCCAGACAAAGTTTACCTCAGATGCCAATTGGTCTAGTGCCTTGTAATGTCTGTCTTTTATGCGTAATTTAAGTGTTTTCATGCTTTATAATATAGTTGGTCTATTATGGGAAATCAAGAGATAAGAACAGGTCGTCACTGTGTTTTTAATATGCACGTTCACTTGATCTTTTTGACGAAATATCGAAAAAATGTATTTAATTTAGACATGCTAGATTCAATGAGAGAGATGTTTAAAAAAGTATGTTTAGACTTTGAAGCTGAATTAACTGAATTTAACGGAGAGGACGATCATGTTCATTTGCTAATTAATTACCCTCCCAAAGTGGCTGTTTCAAATTTAGTGAACAGCTTAAAAGGCGTATCAAGCAGACATTTAAGAAAACAATATCCCGAAATTAAGTCTAAATTATGGGGTGGTTCTTTGTGGTCGCCTAGCTATTTCGCTTCTAGCTGTGGTGGTGCGCCACTAGAAATTACCAAACAGTATATTGAGCAACAACAAACACCACATTAACACCTTGCGGTAGTCGCTTATATCCCCAACCATCAAGGATGGGGCTTTACGCTCCATTTGGTAATAGAAATCTGCATCTGTAGATGGATCTTCTGAAACCAGACTGATTAAGGTCAACCTGTTATCAAAGACCTTAGCAATTTCGACCGCATGTTTTACCGCTGAGAAAGAATTTTTTGAACCATCGACTGGTACTAAAATATTCTGGTATGACATCGGTGAAACTCCAAATATTAGCCTTCTATTGAGTTATAAATAACATAAGGTTGCTAGAGCTTCAATTTAAAGCATTTAAAACTGTAAAATTCTCAGCTGATATTGACTCAACTTGAAAAAAAGTGAATAGCTTTTTGGCTGCTATTCACCTGATCATCAAACCTGTTTAACTTGGCAGGACATATCCCTTTTCCTTAATTAAACGTACTGCTGCATCACAAACTTCCGGATCATAAATCGTTCCACGTCCGCGTAAAATTTCTGAAAGTGCAACATCTATGCCCAAAGCAGCACGATATGGACGATGCGAAGCCATTGACTCAATCACATCGGCCACCGTCAGAATACGCGCCTCAGGATGAATCTCATCACCTTTTAATCCTTTAGGATAACCCGTGCCATCCATCCGTTCGTGATGCTGGCCAATGATTTCAGCAATTGGAATATTGAAAGGAATATCTTTGAGAATGTCATAACCAGCCTGTGCATGCCCTTTCATCATTTCCATTTCCAGATAGGTCAGACGTGAAGGTTTGGTCAGAATCTCGGAAGGAATCGCAATTTTGCCAATATCATGTACCAGTCCAATTTCTTCCATCTGTAGACAGCGTTTTTCATCCCAACCCATTTCTTTGGCAATCGCACTGGCAATCAGTCCGACACGGCGTTCATGCCCCGCAGTATAAGGATCACGTAACTCTACCATGGTGGATACGGCCTGCAAAGTGCCGTACATGATGGTTTCCATATGTTCCAACTGATGGGCAATCTGGTCCTGTGCCTGCTTTTGTTCGGTAATGTCTTGTGCCATTACAATCGAGGCAGGCAAACCATCATCCCAGATGATGCGACGGGTATGCAGGGAAAATTCACGGATCTGGCCATTTTGATGTCGGAATGGAACTGTATACGGCGTGTCCGAGTGTTCTGCAGTCTGTAACGGGTTTTCCTCTTGGTGAATCGCAGCAAGAGTGTCTATTGTCGCATCAGTAAACTCCAGGATATTATGTCCCGTAAGCTCTGTAGTAGACCTACCCAGCATATCGACATAACTTGGGTTGACGTATAAATACTGATTGTCGCGCAGTACATACATTCCGACCACGGTTTGTTCCACCATGCCACGGAAACGCTGCTCGCTGTCTCGTAATGCCTGTTCGGTTTTCCGGATGGCTGTAAGATCGGCCCAAGCCAAAATCACATCATTGCCGACAATCGCCAGCGTGCGCTGTGCAATACGGTGACTACCGTCTTTTGCCACCAAAGTAATTTCAGGAAATTGCACCTGTTTGCCATTTTTCGCCAGCTGCAATGCCTCTTCCCAGTTCTGTTGCATAAACTGTCTTTGTTCTGCATTAGGCGCCACTTTTTTTAGCCAGGCTTCCCGATTTTGAAAATCTTCCAGGTTATATCCCAGCCATTTTTCATAGGCTAAATTAACCGCAAGAATTCGTTCATCCTGCATGGAAATAATATGCATCGGTACGGGAGACTGCAAAAACACCTGCTGGAAACGTTGTTCCATCTGCTGCGAATAGGTCTCGGCAGTTTTGCGATGTTGCTCCGCTGAAAAACGCTCCAGCGCAGAAGAAATATCCCTTGAGAGATTTTGCAGCAGCTGAATTTGCTCCTCATCAAATTCCACTTGCCCCGTGGTATACAGCCCCACTAGTCCCCAAAAATTCCCCTCAAACAATAAGGGGATCAATGCCGTCTGACGCACCTTTTCCTGTTCTAAGTACTGTCTCCACGCCCGGTATTCTGGAGAAACATTCTCATCAGGATCATTGACTAAGGTATAGGTATAGACATCCACCTCTGGGCTGGTATTTTTCATCTGATTCAACGGAGGATTTTCATTCTGCTGCAAGACAGTCTGCAAGGTCGTCAGAATATTTGCGCTAATATTATAATGGAACTGAATCACAAGCGGGCTGTCATCCCCATCATCCGCTTTGAGTGCAATCAAAATTTTAGCAAAACTACCCAGCTTCAGTAGCACCTGCTGCAACTCCGTCAGCAAATCCTGCTGATTCTGGCTATGTGCAATCACCCGGTTGGTTTCACTGAGCAGCTGATAAAGATAGGTCAACCGTGCTACACGCCCCTGGGACTGTAGCCGGGTATACACATCGGTGATCTGACTGGTGATATGATCGATTAAACTCTGCTCTTCATCCAGAAAAGCCGGGGCATCCGCTGCCGGATCATACCAGATGCTTAAGGTACCGAATTGCTGGGTCTCATTGGCAAAGACCGACTGCAAACAAGGTGTCTGAGCACGAGGTGCTGTGCCAAAAACACCCCAGTCACTGTGAATCTGCAGATGAATCCGTTCTAGAGATGAAAAGCCGGAAGGAATTATTTCCATGGCTTTATGCAACAGCTCCGTCATGCCGATATGCGTGTGGTTGCAGAGCTGATTAATCTGGTTCAGACAACGTACTTCTTTCACGCGCTTCTGTACATCCTGCAGTAAAATCTGACGTTCTGTAATATCGTGCACCACCATGACCCAGACCGGTTTTTCACCCAACCGTTCCGCAAAAGGTGCCACATGACACTCGACCGTTTTGTGATCCGGCAAGGTCAGCTGGATTAAAAACTCTTGCGGTGCCTGCTGCAATCGGGAGCACACCGGGCAATCTTCGGCCTTTACCAGAGGATCATGCACCAGTTCATGCACAGAGCGTCCGCTCAATTGTATCGCTGGAATGCCGTGCAGCTGCGCTGCTGCCAAGTTGACCTGCTGAATGGTTTGGCTGGAACTGACAATATAGGTCGGATCCGGAATGGCGTCATAGGTGCTGGCGGCCTTGGACAGCATGCTAAAAGGCTCTTTAATGGTCGACTCGACCAGCGCCATATAAATAAACCAGTATGAATAGACTTTCAGAATATGCCCCAGCAGATTGGCATCGGCATACACGGACACATATTGAGTAAGGGTAAATTCAGAGGCCATCATGGTCAGCATAGAAAGACTGACACCAAACGCCAGTTGTGCTGATAAATATTCGCGGCGCTGCCAGACCAGTAACAGCGCTAATGCCAGAACCGCAATAATCAGATATTCACTGTAAATTTTAAAAGAGGTCAGGCCCTGCCCATCAATAAAGGCGGTTGGGAAGAAACCCAGCATCACTGCGCTGACAATCCCGACACTGAGCAGACCAAAAAACAGGTTCAACGGGACAGGCTTGATCGCGCGTGTCAGCATGAACGGCGCGGCGAGCATAGCAAAGGCTTGCAATAACCGGGCGCCAATCCATAATTGGGTCGCCTGATTGGCACTGTCCACCGGAAGAATTTGCATGCCTTTATAGAGCAGGGTGTGGAACAAATCAATAAATCCACACCAGCCAATCGCGATGGCAATGAAAACCACAAAATAATTTTTAGTAAAATGCCGTGACACCACGGTCACAATCAGAGCCGTGAGCGCGATAATGATTGAAATCAGTTCCGCCACGGTATGGGTAAACAGGAAACCAAAACTTTGATTGGTCCACCAGATCAGCAAGGCAAAAATCGTCGGAGGAATCAGCATCATATAAGGAGAAATAAACGACTTGAGGTCGAATACATCCGGTGAAAATAAGTCACGAGATGATTTAGGCATAAAATTCCTTGATGAGATTCGCAAATGGTCTTAGGTATTGACATCCTCCCCCAGCTAAAGCAAGGGGATTCCTACTGCTAGACGCTCATGCCCAAGCGCGAGTATGTTCAGGGCAGAATTCAAATCCCGCTGCCAGACTGTACCGCAGTTCTGGCATGTCCATTCTCTCATTCCAAGATCAACCCTACCTTTCGGACTACTGCTTGATATTTTCTTGCAGCACGAGCAGATCTGGGTGGTATAGGCTTCATTGACTTCTTCAAACAAGACCCCTGCGTTCTCGCATTTATACTTGAGCATTGTTTTGAGTGCTGAAAATCCTGTGTCCAAAACAGATTTTGCCATCTTGGTTTTCACCAGCTTTTTCGCACTTAAGTCACCTACAACAATCAGTGCATTTTCTTTCACAAGCAGAGTGCTTGCTTTATGCAAATGGTCTTTACGACAGTTTGCAATCTTGGCGTGTAATGCACGTACACGTTTTTTATTTCTTGCTCGTTGAGCTATACCTAATTTATTCTCATATTTTCGATAGAATTTAGGATTTGAAATCACAGTACCATCTGAGCAGGTGGCTAAATCTTTTAAGCCCAGATCAATCCCGATCGCTTTAGTTGCAGTCGTTTTCTCAGTTTTAGGGCTATCCACAACAAGACACACATACCAGCGCCCACGACTATCCTCAACGAATGAGCCTGTTCTAACGCTGTATTTACTTATACCGTAGCTATCCCATAGCATGAATTGATGCTTGCCGTATTGAACATAGCCATCAGCATATTTAATCGCTACTTTTTTAAAAGGTATCCAACCAAGTGAACGTCTTGCTGACTTCTTGTTACTCACACGCCATTTTAATTTTGCTTTTCTAAACTGTTTTCTTTTACCAGCATATTCTTCTCTGATTGCATCCACCGTTTGACTATGCAGCCCACACAATTTTGAAGTCCCTTTTGTGTATTTAGCCATATCGAATGCTGAGAAAAAGTCACCTGTTCTTTTTAGGTGTTTGAAACTTAAATCATTCACATAATTCCAAACAAAGTTCACCTCAGATGCTAATTGGTCTAGCACCTTGCAATGTTTGTCTTTTATGCGTAATTTAAGTGTTTTCATGGGCTTATTTTAGATCATGTTAAATTAAAGGTGTTGATTTTAAAAAAATCCAACGACATTTCATGTCGTGTCGCTTATATCTCTGCCCTGAAGGACAGAGTTTTATGCTCCATTTGATAAACTCGTTCAAAGTTTTGTGTTAGCTAAAAATTTACATGATAATTATATCATTAGGCCTATGTGAATTATCTGTGAATAAATGGATAAAACCTGTTTACAGCCAATAAGATAGATTAGGCTCAACGGTGAATTTTAATTAGTGGATGTCTGGAATCTAGCGCGTACAGTTACGCCCCTCATGCTTGGCTTGATACAGTTTTTGATCCGCCATTCTCAGAACGTCCTCTACATCTTCAGAATTTCGAGGCCAGTAAGCGATACCAATTGAAATGGTCACCGTTCCCATATCCTCCATCTCTGTGAGTTCAACCGCTTTTCGTAGCCGTTCCGCGGCCTGAAAAGTAATTTCCGGATCCGAAGTAGCCATTAAAATAATAAACTCCTCCCCCCCTGAACGGCAGCAAATATCATTGTCACGAAAATGATATTTCATCACGCTCGCCAGCCTTTTTAAGACCACATCGCCTTTGTCATGGCCATAGGTATCGTTCACCTTTTTAAAGAAGTCGATATCCACTGCCAGCACAGCAAACTCGGTACGCATACGCACAAATTCTTCAATAAACAGGTTCATCCCACGGCGATTGTATAAACCGGTCAGCGGATCGGTATTCACCGACTGATTCAGCTCATCAATTTTTTCATTAAAATTCTGACAGCTTAGCATCAGGGAATTTTTGAATTGATCGACTTCAAAATACAAAGGGTCGATTTTGTTAATTTTTTCCTGAACATCCGGCCGACTGAGCATACTGGCCATTTTCGCTAAATGGTTTAAAGGCAGTGCAATAAAACCAGATAAACGCCAGACCATAAAGAAAATGAATAAATAGAATAGTGTAATTCCGATGGACACTTTGAAAATGATGCTGTTGGCCTGAGCAAATAGCTCATCAATCGGCTGCTGTGACACCACAATCCAGTTCACACTGGGAATATGCGAGAAACCGACCAGACTGTCTATTCCTTTACTGTTCATCAGGCGGAAAGCTCCATCCTGTTGATTCAGCATCGTTGTTAATCCGTCACTGGTCTGGACTTTCTGGCCAATTTGCTGAGTATCGGCATGAAAAATGATTCGTTTTTGGTCATCCATGACATAGGTATAATTTTTCTTATAGCCATATTTGGATGCCAGCATTTCACTGACCAAATTCTTACTCTGCAGATAAATCGTGCCCGCAATAAAACCCAAATATTGTCCTTTGTCATCAAAGATCGGTTCAGAAACAATGACGATCAGTTTTTTCGTCGAAGACCAGTACGGAGAAGAAATATAAGTTTGCTTGTGCCTGAGTGACTCGGTAATGCCATATGTTTTCTGGATCTGTTTTGAATCAATCTTTAAGGTCGTCGGGAAAAATGAAATGATATGACCTTCACTGTCAGCCAGAAACACACTGTTGAAATTTCCTGACTGGCTTTTTAGTCGCGCCGCTTCACTGCTTCTCAAGCTTTCATTGGAAAAATTTTTGCCTAGTACCTGGGTGCTGAATCTTAAATTTTTTAATATTTCCTCAAACTGATAGTTGGTATGTACAGCAATTCTGGATGAATATTCTGCATTTAACGCCAAGGAATTATCTATTAGTCGTTCTTTAACTGTATAATTTACAAAGAATAAAGCAAAGACAAACAGACAGGTCACACTCAGAATGGTTAAAAGTAAGATTAACCTGCGCAAATTTAAGTTGAGCGCCAATAAAACCTGTCTCACTAGATCAATCCTAAGTGATGATTTATTATATTTATATCATAAAACTTATTTTATAAATAATTTTTCTCAGCTCTAAGTTACAGATTTCAGTAACTAAATTAAATTTCAAGCCGAGTCTTTTGCCTCTGCTTCGATAAAATTCGACAATGATTTTAAAAGTTTTTAGGCTGCATCAATAAAGGAGTGCAATGGTGAAGAAGACCATGTTCATATGTTCATTCAATACCCATCAACCATTCAAATTTCCAAGTTGGTGAATAATTTAAAATCAGTAAAAAGCAGAAGAATACGAAATCAATTTTTAGACTTACGGGGAAGTTATGTAAAACCTGTGCTTTGGTCACGTTCTTATTTTTCTGGCTCATGCAGTGGTACGCCACTCAAAATAATTAAACAGTATATCCAAAATCAACAAGGTTAATTGTTGCGAAATTTACCTCCACCTGAGAAGTACTGCTTCGCAAGATCGAGTAGAGTCCTATTTCATTTTTAAATTTTTTTTGATTATAATTAGATACTTATAATCCTAAAATGACGGGTAAAAATTGCCGAGATATCTTGACCAGACGCTTACCTTTATATTTGGTTAAAAAAACAAATATATAGATATCAAAAGAAGGCATATACTTTATAACAACTAAAATCACATAGGAGCAGAAAAATGCCTCTCAAATTTGTAATTCGCTTCACTAGTATTTTGTTTTCCGTATTAATTCTGGCTGCTATCGCCATTCACTTTTTCTTTTCAAGTAAGCTAACCACGGACTTATGGATCATTTTAGTGCCAACTATTCTGGGTGTTCCAATCTTGACATCAGTTATCTTTACAAAAGATGATGAATTGAGTATCCCATCTGCTGATTAGCGTATCTATATATAAATTAATAAAGTAGTGATCTAATTATTGAAAAGCTCATTGTAAAATAGGCTTTTTTTGTTGTCTAAAAATAAGAAGAGCCAAACTCAACAATTCGACTGGTTTTAATCGCTTTATGCTTTATCGCACCGGCTTCTTTGATCGAAGAAACTAGCTCATCAAATAAATTGTTATCCAAAAAATTACTCCTTCACGAATTGAGACTCAGGATCGCTGTTTATGTGTCAATCAGGTTATTTTTAACTAAAATCACCAAGAAGAATATTTAATCCTCCTCTATAACCGAGTAATAAGTCACTCGAAGACTGCCGGTTTTTCTTTTATTGCCCCGAGCACATCCTATTTTAGCTATTCCATCGCCACTCTTAATGACATCACCTTAATCAGGCTGTATTCTGATGTAAAAAATGAATTGAGAGAACTGTGCTCGAAATTATTGCTCAGCTGTGTGGCGGTATTGGTTTATTTTTAATTGGCATGATTTTAATGACCGACAGTCTTAAAGAAATGGCAGGTGAAACTTTACGAGTATGGCTGACCAAATTTACAGGGACACCGTTTAAATCACTGTGTTCTGGTATTGGTCTGACCTTGATTGTCCAATCTTCTACAGCCACTACCCTTGCGACTATTGGTTTTGTCGGGGCGGGAGTATTGAGTTTTACCCAAGCAATTGGGGTGATTATTGGTGCCAATATCGGAACAACCAGTACCGGTTGGATGGTGGCTTTGCTCGGGGTTAAGTTTTCTATTGCCACTTTTGCCTTACCTCTAATTGCTTTAGGCGCGCTGTTAAAATTATTAACCCATGGCCGTTTAGCATTATTGGGTTTTGTACTGGCAGGTTTTGGTCTGATTTTCTTTGGAATTGATCAACTACAGATTGCGATGTCAGGATTTGCTAAACAAGTCGATTTGTCAATTTTTAACTATCACTCATTTGGGCAAAAGCTGTTTCTGGTTTGGATTGGACTGATCATGACGATCTTGCTGCAGTCTTCCAGTGCAGCCATTACTGCGACTCTAGCTGCTTTAGCCAGTACAGCAATTGACCTGCAGCAAGCCTTATTACTGGTGATTGGACAAAATATCGGGACAGTGGCAACTGCAGTACTGGCTGTTATTGGTGGCTCGGTTAATGCCAAGCGGACTGCAGCGGTGCATGTGGTTTTTAATGTGGTCAGTGCGGTATTTGCTTTCTTTGTATTGCTGCCCTTATTTAACTGGACCTATTATCATATTCAATCTATTGCTGCATGGGATGAGGTCGTTATAGTGGCGGCCTTCCATACTTTATTTAGTGTAATGGGCGCATGTATTTTTATACCTTTGATCCATCAATTTAATGACCTCATTTGTAAGTTTTTACCTCAGAAAACGTCCGGTGTGCTCGAAATTCTGGATGAATCTAATCTGGAGATTCCAAGTGTGGCAATCATTGCTGCAGAAAAAGTAGCGTATCAAAGCCTGATTCAGATGTTTGAGATATTGCGTCGTGCTTTTCAGGATGGGGCGACTGTTAGCCCAAAAGAATTCCAGCAATTAGATGAAGTGATTGAACAGCTAGAAGCCTATTTAGAGAAAATTGTGGTTCCAGAATATCAACAAGATAAACAACGCTTGACCTTTTTATTACGCATGATGGTTTATATGCATGTTCTGCGAAGTGATTTGGAAGGTGTTTCCTATGCATTGGTTATTCGGACCCAACCACATATTTATCAAGTGGCTTTAGATTTCCTAAATATTCTGGATCATTATGCAACCAGTTTGGAATTCTTAGAAAATGCTGAAGTCATTGATAATTTTAAACAGGAACTGGCCAATCTTAAACACTGGACCGATGAGAACCGCGCAACCTTACGTGAAGAGGTGATGCAATACGCCACCTTAAACCGGCTGAGTGCAGCAAGAAGTTTAAAGCTTCTTGCTGCAAAACGCTGGCTGGACCGATTGATCGCCCATACCAAAAGATTATCAAAAGTGCTGGCTGAACGTTGAAACCTTTATCAATCCTTTAACAGTCTTCTGGCATCTTTCAAAGCAGTTCTTAAACCTTCTTTCAGAGTGGGATGATAAAAAGGTTTCTTCAAAATATTATCCATGCTCAAATCAAATATTGGCTAAATAAGCTGCAACATCATCCACTGTGGCTCTCGCTGTTCTAGAAACGCCAATTAATGTTGCAGAGGCTAGTCCAGTCCAGTCTCCATATCCCACTAACCACAAGTTCGCGATCTTGACCGACCTTCCGTCCTTAACCTCTACCGAGTTATCTTGCTCTACCGCACCCAGACTGCTCAAGTGATCCAATGAGGCTTTAAAACCCGTGCACCAGATGACCGCATCAACGTGTTCTTCAGAGCCATCAGGCCAAATGACAGAATTTGTGGTAAACGATTGAAAAGGCGGACGACTATGCAAAACCCCTCTCTCCCTCGCCTCCTTAACACTATCAATCATCACAATATCACCAAGCCCCCCAACAGGCTGATCAATGACTTTACCCTCTTGCTGTGCTTTTAAGCGTTCCGTCGCTCTTAAAAACAGTACACGACCGTCCACATCATCGGATAAAAATTGAGGCGGAGTTTTTGTGACCCAAATGGTTTCAGCAACTTGTGAAACCTCAGCGAGTATTTGCGCGCCCGAATTCCCCCCACCCACCACGATGACTTTCTTATCTTTAAATGGATCTGCATTCAGGTAATGGGCTGAATGTAACTGCGTGCCTTGAAAGTTTTCCTGTCCCGGATAATCAGGAATAAACGGCTTGCGCCATGTCCCTGTTGCACTGACCACCACCTTGGCTCGCCAAAACTTTTCTCCAGCATATACGTCTAAATACTTTCCCTTCGATTCCACACGATCGACATGTACTGGACGAACAATCGAAAATTGATATCTCTGTTCATAAGCCGATAAATACTGGATCACCTCATTTCGTGTTGGATAGGTCTGTTCAGTGATGGGCATCATCCAACCGGATAGAGAACTCCAGGTATTAGGAGAAAAAAGACGCAATGACTCCCAGGTATGCAGCCAGGCACCCCCTGCTTGATTTTGCTCATCCAATATAATGAATGGGATTTTCTTGCGCTTTAAAAAATAAGCGGTAGATAAAGCGGCCTGCCCACCACCGATAATGATCACATCAGTTTCAGTCTGTTTCTGGTTCAAAGCCTTCACCTTTTCCTTATTTATCTCTGACTTCTTTAATGTAAAAACCCAATCATGAAGACTGGGTTTTTACAATATTCATTGTACCTTTAACAGCACTTCATCGGTACAGCATAAAAGTGTTACTGACCTGGCAATGAGGCGCAGTATTTAATACCATCCAGCATTTACAAACTGCGCTGATTTACACGATTGGACAACTCTTCAGCCGATTCCTTGCGTTCAGAATAACGATCAGTCAGGTATTTGCTTTGACCACGAGTCAGTAGGGTGAACTTAAATAACTCTTCCATGACATCCACAATCCGGTCATAGAAAGCTGAAGGCTTCATTCGTCCATCTTCTTCGAATTCCAAGAAAGCTTTCGGAATTGAAGACTGATTTGGAATGGTGATCATCCGCATCCAGCGCCCCAAAATACGCATCTGGTTCAGGCTGTTAAATGACTGTGATCCACCACTGACTTGCATCAAGGCAAGGGTTTTACCTTGGGTGGCACGGATTGCCCCTCCTGCCAGTGGAATCCAGTCTATTTGTGATTTAAAAATTGAACTCATAGAACCATGGCGTTCAGGTGAACACCAGACCATGCCTTCTGACCATGCTAAAAGTTCATGCAACTCTTTTACTTTTGGATGCTCAGTATCCGCATCTTCAGGTAAAGGAAGCCCTTTAGGATGAAAGATTTTTACTTCCGCCCCAAAATGCTCCAGGATTCGACCGGCTTCAAGAACGGCAAGGCGACTGTAAGAGCGTTCTCGATTCGAGCCGTAAAGGAGCAAAATGCGAGGGGGATGAGCAAGTTCTTTTGCCTGAACTTTTTCAAAAGTCGGTTGCTCAAGAAGATTAAGATCTACGTTTGGGAGATTCATAGAATTAGGCCTCTTTAAAAACTTTTTTTCTCAGCCATAGCGAAACACTCACCAAGGCAATCAACACCGGAACTTCGACCAATGGACCAATAATCGTGGTAAAAGCAACAGGTGAAGCGATACCAAAAGTGGCAATTGCGACTGCCAGTGATAATTCAAAATTATTCCCGGCTGCAGTAAATGCGATTGCTGTGGTCTTAGGATAGTCATTGCCCATCCATTTACTCATGAAGAAGCTGATAAAGAACATCAAAACGAAGTAAATGGTTAAAGGAACCGCGATTCGTAAAACTTCCAGTGGAAGACTCACGACATCACCACCTTTTAGGCTAAACATGGCCAGAATCGTGAACAGTAAAGCCATTAAACTCAGCGGGCTGATTTTCGGAATAAACTGAGTTTCATACCACTCTACCCCTTTTTGTTTCACCAGAATCCAACGCGTTAAGAAACCCAACAGAAATGGAATACCAAGATAAACCAGAACAGCATGGGTGATGGTCCAGAAATCAACATGAATGACCTGTGAAGCAACACCGAAATAAGGTGGCAGGAAGGTCAGGAATAACCAGGCATAGGTACTGAAGAATAAAATCTGGAAGATACTGTTAAAGGCAACTAAGGCTGCAACATATTGATTATCACCACAAGCTAGGCCATTCCAAACCAATACCATGGCAATACATCGAGCTAGACCGATCAGGATGACACCAGTCATATATTCGGGATAGCTATGTAAAAATATAATAGCCAGAGCAAACATCAATACTGGAGCAATTAGCCAGTTTTGTATTAAAGATAAAGTTAGTGTTTTTTTATCTTTAAATACTTGTGGCAACGTCGCATAGTTCACTTTTGCCAGGGGTGGATACATCATCAGAATAAGACCAACTGCAATTGGAATATTCACAGAGTTGATACTTAATTGATCGAGTGCGACAGAAGCTTGCGGAAAGAAGTTCCCGATGGCAATACCTAGAGCCATGGCAATAAAAATCCATAGCGTCAGGTTACGATCTAAAAAGGATAAGCGTTTTTCAGACATATCTCTTACTCGACATTCGAAATTTTATTGATTTCAGCAATGAGTTCAGGACGAGAGAGTTTATTTACATCGAGGGCAAATAAAGCATCTAAGCGTTTATTGATATGTTCAACAGTGCTCATAAAGGCTTTCATTTTTTCTTCTTTATTCACTTCTAGGTGTGAAGGATCAGCCAATCCCCAATGTGCCTTGATTGCACCACCCAAATAAAGTGGACAGGCTTCTTGAGCAGCAGAGTCACATACCGTGATCACAACATCAGGTTGGTACTGTTCACAGTCATCAATCGTTTTACTCCATAAACCTTCGGTAGATAACCCTAAGTTTTCAAGGGTTTCTATGGTCAGCGGGTGCACTTGTCCTGAAGGCTTACTCCCAGCACTATATGCTTTCCAACCTTCCGGGGCACGGCTATTAAACAAAACTTCTGACAAGATGCTACGGCAGCTATTGCCTGTACAAAGAAATAAAAACTTCATTTTTTACTCACAATGAATTTGAATACAAGAATCAGGTATAGGTGATTTATTCAGACTTTCTGTAGGTTGTAGTTCTGCAAGAATTGCAAAACACCACTCGGGTAATTTTTGGTTAATACTGTAATACACCCATTGCCCTTGACGACGATCGGTTAGTAGCCCGACTGAACGTAAAAGAGCTAAATGGCGAGAAATTTTAGGCTGGCTCAGTTGGAGTTTTTCGGTGAGGTCACAAACACAAAGCTCTTGATGCTTCGCCACCAAGACAACAATGTTCAGACGTGTCTCGTCCGCTAAACATTTAAAGAAATTGACTTGTTGCATCGCTGCACCTCTCTGTTCATGTGGATATATAAATATCCACATATATTAACCAATTTTTTTATTTCAATCTTTGTCCATTTTCATCTACTATTTTTTCACCATCTTCTTTGCTAAAAGCACCTTTTTGTGGGAAAGGTAAAATATCTAGTACCACTTCTGATGGTCTTGCCAGACGTGTACCCAATTCTGTAACTACAAAAGGACGGTTAATTAACAGCGGATACTGCAGCATAAAATCTATAAGTTGTTCATCAGACCAATCTTCTTGATCAAGCCCTAAATCAGAATACGGTGCTACATTGCTTCGTATAGCTTGTCTAACTGTAAGATTTGCATCTTGAATCATGCGGCGTAGCTCATCTTGCGATGGCGGCATTTGTAAATAGTGAACAACTGTAGGCTCAATTCCTGCATTTTGGATTAAAGCCAAGGTATTCCTGGACGTACCACACTCAGGATTGTGGTAAATCTTTACGGTCGAGGTCATTTTTGCTGACTCTGCTGTTAAAAAACTTAGAGATATTTATATATGTATTTCCATATATATGCAAATACATATATTAAAATTCTTTTATTTGGTGAACTGAGCTTTCAAAAATTCATAAAATATTTGTATTTTTTCTCACAAGTTTAAACTTGAAGCATTCAAGGATAGGTATTCCTCCTTCTACAAACTATCAATAATGGCTATTGAATTACTCGATTGTTTTTCAAGATTGAAAATACCCCCTGAAGACTAGTCAAAAAGACCCTAGCTTAAAATTTTGGATAACACACTTAGGCTATTTTTTATTCGAAAAGCCAGGATGCATGATCATCCAAAGATGCATATATGATCTAAAATCCTGAAAATGAATAGTCTTTTGCTTATAGATAAATTTGAATGTTAGCTCGAAATATTGATACTTATTCAAACCATTGAGATTGTGATCTATTTTTATTTTTTCAAATTCCTTCTCCTCTGGATTATAACCTCTTAAATGCCATACTTGCTTGCCAAATAAAGAGATCCCCATATTTCTAAAATTTTCGAGGAAAAGTCGATCTTGTTCTGTATTGTAGAACTTTATAAATGCCTCAGAACGACGAGTCCTAAAAACCATAATCTCTAACATCCGCTTAAAATCATCAAGTTCCACCCAAGTTAGCACTTTCCTTTGTAGTGACCTATTCAACTGTAAGAAATAACTACGGCGATCTATTTCACTACTCATTTTGGGTAAAATTGTTCCGTTTCGTTTGTCATCAATTAGCCTCGACCTCCTTCTGTTGGTAACTGCTACCATCGCTATACGCTCTGCACTTTGCCAATACATTTGCAGATCTGGATTTAGACTGGTTTCAATACCTTGCTGCAATGATTTTTCATAAGCGGATAATTGACCAAAAACTTCGAGTGGATAATGCCAATACAAGGTTTCTGAAGACTTCTTGTATTCCACTGGTTGCTGCAAATAAGGAAGTGACGATGCACTGGTTTTAAATTTTAGGAAATTGCATTGTTTATTCAATAGCTTGGAAGATAAAATAATAGGCTGTTCATCATGACTTTGCTTATTATGAATTAAATATTCATATACCTTTTTAGGCATTTTAAACGTTTGCTGCTGTAGACTAGACATGATGATCAGATCTGCTACATGTAAATAAGTTTCTGCAGTCGTGGCTAAAGACTCATGCCCAAATAAATCTGATAAAACTAACCATTTCTTCTGGGAAATAGAATCCACATTGGTATGTATACCCAAAAGTTTTTCACGAATTCGAGTCGAATGTGGCTGTGTATAATCGGTATATCCTTCGATTAAAGCATGATCTGCATGCATGACCAAAAACAGTTGATTGATTGCAGTGTGACGGAAACTATGTAACCTGTAAGGTGCCTGACCTAAACGATTCCATTGCCAGGTTTTAAATAATTGATTAAGAAAATTTCCGGTAATTTTTTGCCCATTAAAAATAAATAATGCATCCTTATTTTTACTATTTGAAAATCTTTGACTGAGGAATTTCGAGAGTAATTCATTTTCTTGTGCAGTCAGTAATAAACTTATGGGGATACGACGTTTTGCTTTTTTTGACTTCAACCGACGTAAAGGATTAGGACAAATTCGAAAAACAATTGGGGATTCAGGTGTCGCCTGAATCACATCTTTGACTCGTAGGCCCAATAACTCATTTGCCCTTAAACCCGTCCGATACAATATCGTAAACAATAAAATAAATGGCGATACATCAAAATTAAAATTTTCAAATCCCCCAATTTTCTTTTCTAAATCCAATTGGAGTTGCTGCATAATTGCTGGTGAAATCATGCGCGCTTCGACTATATGTTTCATTGCTATTTTTTCAAGTTGATCTTTATTAATTGGAGGAACGTTACGAAATCCCAATTCATGTTCAAGAACATCAGATTGATTTTTCTCAGAATCATATTGATTAAAAGCTTTCTCTTTACTTTGAAATTCATGAAATTCTATTAATAATTTACGTAACTGACTGACTACCTTGTTATTTTTTAAATTTTCACCAGTCGATATGAGCTCATTATTTGATTCTTCAGTATCTCTGTCTTTTGCTAAATCAATTATCCTTTGATAAAAATCCAGATAATCTTCCATATTAAAAGAACGTAGTTCTATTTTTTCATGGGCACAGATAAACATCCAACGTGACAATAAAACTGATCGTTCATTGCTGAAATGTTCAACTGTAGTCCTCTTCTCAATTGCCTTGTTTATCTTAAAGATAAAAAACTTCACTAAACGGTAATAAGCATGCCATACGCCTTGATCTATAGCTGAAATTTTTTGATTGTTTTGTCGCTTTTCTAACTCATCTGCATAACTTTGATATTGCTGTAATAATTCTGGAAATTTGCTTTTACCACGAATTTCTAAACATTTTTTTGATCTTGATTTTCATAATAGAAATAGTGTTCAAAATCATCTGTAGGGGTTGTATCTTGATCTTCGTCTTTATTCGTTATACCTTCGTCTTCTGTTGTATCTTTGATTTTTGGCTGAGTTTCACTATCTAGTATTTGAATGAGTTGAGTCGAGAAACTATTAATATTACCCTGTCTTAACAGTTGCCATTGTTCTGGTGGCAAGCTACAGCTTTGTTGTTCAAAACAAGCGATTTGCTTAAAAAATTGATCCAAATGATTATTTGGCAATAACTCTAAGCTCGTGATGATAGCGAATTTATCTTTGAGTAAACTTTTCAAATTCGCATAATAGGATAAATAGACATTTATATTCCTATCCAGTAGATTCACATCAAATTTTAAATAATCCCCGTTTTCAATATCCTCACTATCTTGCTGTATAAAACGTTTTTCAAAACAACGCATCAAGTAAATGAGCAAACTTTTACTCACTTCGTCCATTCGCCACAATCTCGGCATACAAACCCTATTACCTAATTGGATACCATAATTTGACTGCTCAACTTTTAATAAAATACATGGGTATCGTTCATCTGGTTGTTGCTGATAATAGAGTGGGTAATGAACCGCAGCATTGTGTTGGATTTCCTCCTGTAAGTTAAAAAACAAGCGGTAACCTATCCATATGTCCCAAAAATGGTTATCTAGGTCATTCCAGCGCTTTT
This sequence comes from Acinetobacter terrae, assembly GCF_002135195.1. Classification (NCBI taxonomy): domain Bacteria; kingdom Pseudomonadati; phylum Pseudomonadota; class Gammaproteobacteria; order Moraxellales; family Moraxellaceae; genus Acinetobacter; species Acinetobacter terrae. Next base: position 62,577 of record NZ_NEGF01000009.1, on the reverse strand, counting down.
CGAGTATAGGTAATTGAAGAGAGGCTTGTTCTTTAAATAAAAGAGTGTCTATTTTATTTAAAAAGCTTTTCACCTTCCAAGGCTTCTTTATAGTTTGTAGAAATACCCCCAATTGCTTTTGCTCTAAAGATGTGAGATGCCACATGGTGGTAATATAACTCTGCATTTTTTCTTGTTGTTGAAACAAAGGGGATAATGATTTTCCCAACTGATCGAAATGTTGTTTCAGCTTGTCTAATTGTCTATAACACATCGAGTTTATATAATGCTTATGAAGCATCTGCCTTTGTTGCATAATTGAAATAGAAGAGTTTTCTTCTTGTTCTATGGCGGATTGCAGCTCTCCAAGTTCAAATAAACACTCCTTAAATTGCGATTGTATTTGCTCTTTGCTATCTACCTTTAATTTGCATTTGGGTGCAGATTTAAGCACTATACTACCCATCAAATGTAAGCTAAGCCATCGAGCGAATGCTTGTAAAGCGGCAAGATCAGTCAACCCTCCATATATCACACTACTCAATAATAGAGTTTGAAAAATTTGCTTTTCATCTGCACCTTTTATATGGGTTAATAATTCCTTTAAAAAACCATCTCTTAGTTGTTGGATCTGTTTAATTTGCATGAATAAATTCGGATCATTATTTAACTGATCGCGTTTTAACCGATACACTTGTGTCGGTATCTCAATATCTTCAGCAATTTTCTGATCCAGTTTTAACTGTTCAATCTTCTGCTTTAAATGGGTGAAAGCTTCAGTATATTCATCAATGCCCAAACGTTTTTTTATCCGAACTTTGGCCTGTTCATATTTCTTAGCAAATTGGCTTGATAAAATTTCTTTAGACTCTAAACCTTTAAGCAGTTCTGCAAATTCAAGTGGTAATTGAACATCAGCTTTTTCTATACTCACGCAACCTGCTCCAAACCCAACTCTAGTAGTAATTGATCCAAGGCTTTTTTTATTACAGTCACATCAGCCAGTGCCGCTGATGAAGTTTTTGGATTTAAAAACTCATCATTAAAGTCTTCATGACCCATGATCTGATTAACAGTGGTTTTGGACAAGTATTGACCCGCCTCATTTTGATAATTAATTAAATATGAATAGCAAAAATGACGATGCCAATTATCTGCCCATTTTTTTCCACTTTTCTGGTCTTTAATCTGAACATCAGCTCGACTCATCTGCTGGCATTGAGACGCCTGCATTCCCTCAATAAGAGAAAAATTGAACTTTTGCAAAGCTAAATATCCTTGAGAATCAGTAGCTTTTTTCTGCATCTGATCGGTCGTGATTAAATGTATTATCCCATAATCACTTGTCTGTATCTTCTGCCAAATCTCGTAGAGGTTCGGATTAAACACCATATATTTTTTAAAAAAATTCTCTAAATAGGACAAGTAGTTTGTTAAAGCCTGCTTTAAAAATGGATGTATATACAGAATTCTGGAGTTATCTTGATTTACACGTTGTTGTTTATCTGACACGATTAACAGATTATGATCTAAGCTCATCTTACTGAGTTTAGTGGGTACTCCAATCACCGGTCGTCCTGCAAGAAATATCAAACTGGTATGCCAAATCCATTCAGCGTAAGCATTGAATTGTTGAATGATATTCACAGGCTGATTTATCTTTTTTAAAAGACCAGCCAACAATATACTTACAGCTTTTTTATCGGGAATAAACGAACTACCCACTATCAGATCTGATGCATCTTGAGATTCATCGCTAAATTGCAAATTCTGATCTGGAAGAGCGAGTAATTCATTTTCTAAGTCTTGATTATCTCTTCCACTATTTAAATATTGTACATAACGCAGGTAATCATTTTCGGCTGTTCGTTTAGATACTTGCCCATAATAACTACCCGTTGCTTGGTTTGATGGTGTTCGTGCTAAGAGATTGGCAGTGTATTGATTACTCCATTCTTGCTCTAACATAAATTTAAGATGACGTTGGATACGCATAAGAGAAATTGGACCAATTCTAAGCCCTTGCTCTTTTGCAACTTGCCTAATCTTAAGTTCAATGTTTGTTCTATTTTGGGCAGTATTTTTTAAAGCAGAATCTCTTAAAGCTTGAACCAATGGACTAGGAATACGAACTTGTAGTTCTCTTAAGTTATTATTCTGAAACATTCGTTTGGATTCAGTAATCTGCAACTCAATTTTCCAACGCACAATTTGATAATGTCCGACTCTATTAAATTCTAAATTTGGATGTAACTTTTCCCCTTTTAATAGAAAATTTGTTGCATTTTCTCCAGTTAAAAAAGATAGTAAGGCTGTCGCCAATAATCCTTTATCATCTTTCGCCTGCGTTTCCTTAAAAGCCTTAAGTAGCCCCATAAATAGCGCTTGACCCGAATCTTGATCAAAAAAATGATCATTACATAATGAGGCTCTTTCTACCCAAGACTGATCTTGAATGATCTGATTAATAACCTTACTGCTGAATTCTTTTTCTTCTCCAGCCAAAAATTTTGCCAAACCGCTCTGTGAATCTAGCTCAACACAAGCAATATCTACCGGTTCAATATCAGCACCATCCGTGACCTCAGCCAATAATTTCACCGGTTTTTTTAATCCGTCCAACGGTTTTTCGATATCTATAACAGATTTTTGTTCTTTCTTGGTTTTAACAATAATGCGTTTACGCTGAATATTATTTAAAGTACTACGCCACAACGAAAAAAATTGTGTATCAGCATCAGTTTTTACGGATGTTTGATCTGTTGATTGCTGAAAAAAATCAGATTCAATAGGATGCTTAGCATCCCTAAGAAAGTAAGATGCTATTAAATTCCAAATATCATTTAACGAATAAAAATTAGCTCTATGTAATATCTCTAAGTCGAGCAATAATCTGAAATTTTCATAAATCGCTTTCTTACTTAAAAAAAGTAAACGAAAGTGTGCAAGAATTCGTTCTTGTTTTGATCGACTTTGTTTAATGGTACTTAAGTGAATAACTATACGTAAACCCAAATGCATGAGTTTTTGTTTTTGCTGGGAAGGTAATTCACTTTTAAGATATGCTGCAACAAATGCATAAAATGGATATTTACCAATGCTGCCTTTCTTAATCAAAAAAGTATTAAAGAACGTTTTTTGAAAAGTTGTTTCTATTTGCCAACTTTTTAATTCATCACGAATACTTGCAAAAAGTTGTTCATCTTCTACAAAATAGTATTCAAAGTTTGATTCATTTTGCTTAATTTCTTCATCTTTGTCTTTGTGAATAACAATAGTTTCACTCTCACTGTTAGCAAGCTCATCATTTTTGTATTGTTCAAGCATCCTCATTAATGAAGATTCAAAAAAATCATGTTGCTGTTGCATTCTCTGTTGATCTGAGAATTCTAATGCTAATTGATCAATACTTAATTCAATTAATTTTTTCAAGGTCTCTTTCGATAAGTTTATTTTAGAAATATCAGACATAAAGACTCAATCTCTTGATAGATTTTTAATAGCAATATTTAAACTTGAAGAAGGTAAATTCAAAAATTTTGCATATTGACTGATAGAAATTTTCGACATTTTAAATGCATTCATTAAATCTTTATCTTGAAGACTATTATTATCTAAAAATACATGTCTAAAAAAATTAGCTTTATCTTCTATTTTTTTAAGTCGTTTTACGCAATCAGCCAAATATATACATGCAATATTTTTATGACCACCCCCTCCATAATTAATGATATCTATTTTCTTAACAACCTCTTTCGATAATAGAAATAACTCAAAATAGTTAATTAAAAATATATGATTTTCAATACAAGTTGCACAGATATCAAAATCCAGATAATTAATTCTTTCTATTTCTCTTCCTTGAATTAAATCATTCCAAGTAAAATAAATTAAAAAAACAGATTCATGTATAAAATACTGTTTTAAATCTCCATTTTTTTATCTATTTTCTTGTGCATAAATTTCAATCTAAACAATAGGCAAAACAGCATTAATGAAATAAAAATTATTGTCAATTAAATTTACAATTTTTAACATTCAAAATTTCACTAAATCTGTTTGCTTTTAAATTTATATTTTTTTTACAGTTTTTTAATATGAAAAATAACCTATTGTTTTTATATATATATTTTAAATATAAATATTGACATATTTCACACTAGCTATGTATAACTTGATGATATACCCTCCCCTTCTTAGACTTTATGATGTCTTAAGTTTTATTTTTACGACCCCAGCTTTTATATCAAATTTGAGAACCAAGTTATGTTCATAGAATTTCATAATAAATATATTATAAAATCTAGACTTCAATATAAATTTAAAAATCGAGTTTAATCTATTTTTTAATTAATATAAAATATATGGTCTATATATAAAAACAAGCTAGGTTAGATAATGTTTAAAATTTAATTCAAACATGTAATATTTTTTTAAATGCTATTTAAGACCAAAATAACCAAACCCAAACTCAAACTCAAACTCAAACTCAAACTCAAACTCAAACTCAAACTCAAACTCAAACTCAAACTCAAACTCAAACTCAAACTCAAACTCAAACTCAAACTCAAACTCAAACTCAAATTATTTAATTAAAAATTAAAAATTAAAAATTAAAAATTAAAAATAATATTTAGGATTTTCATTAAATTTTCTAAGCATTTTTTATTTAATTCCAGAATTTTAGTGTTATTTTAGAAAAATCAAACGTACTTAAATAATTAAAACTTTACCAAAATAAACCCCGTATTTTTATGAATGGTTAAAGCCATTAAATTAAACCTCTCTCATAAATCATTTTTCGCTTAACTACGAGTTGTAAATTTCAGCAATTAAATTGAATCTCAAGCCGAGTCTTTTTCCTGTATTTCGATAATGTTTAACCCATATTCTGAAGATCTTTAAATGGTCAAATACAGGTTCACCACTCCCTTCTTTTTTCTTGATTTCCGGTTACAGCGTTTTAATTCAGGATCCCGTTTGCGGCGTCCCTTTGCTTTTAATGACAATAGACTTTTTGGATACAAAGCCTAACCTTTATCTGCAAGTACACAGGCTCCTGCAGCAATCGGATTTAAAGTTTGTTTAAGTCGCCTGAACTGGTAGCGAAAAGCTTTTTATATCGATATCTTTCATGCATAAGTTATGCATGAATATTTTAAAATTTACGGTACAGATCATTACCAAAAAGATCATCTTTTTTTGATTGATCCAAGTAGTCTAAGGGTATTACTTTATGAACTAACCGCACCTCAGTAGAACTTAAAAGTACAACCATTAGGTAAACAATATGAAAATTCTTGTCGTTCTTACATCACATGACCAACTTGGCAACACAGGCAAGAAGACAGGATTCTGGCTTGAAGAGCTTGCAGCACCTTATTATGCCTTTATCGATGCCGATGCAGAAGTGACATTAGCCTCTCCCAAAGGGGGGCAACCACCGCTCGATCCTAAAAGTAACGAACCCGATTCTCAGACTGAAACAACGCATCGTTTTGAAGCAGATTCTGCTGCCATGCAGGCACTTGCTCATACCCAAAAACTGAGCGAAATTTCTATCGCTGACTTTGATGCAGTGTTCTATCCAGGCGGTCATGGTCCCTTATGGGATTTAGCAGAAGATACAGATTCAATTGCCCTGATCGAACAAGCTATTCAGATCGGTAAACCTGTTGCCGCTGTATGCCATGCGCCTGGAGTGCTTCGTCACGTTAAAACAGAACAGGGTAAACCGTTAGTTGCAGGTAAGTCAGTCACAGGTTTTAGCAATAGCGAGGAAGCTGCAGTGGGTCTGACTGAAATAGTTCCTTTTCTGGTAGAAGATGTGCTTAAGGAAAATGGGGGGAATTATTCCAAAGTGGATGATTGGCAAGTGCATGTTGAGGTTGATGGATTGCTCGTCACTGGACAAAATCCAGCTTCTTCTGAGGCAACAGCCCACGCACTACTTAAACTGTTAAATTAATCCATAACCCATGGCTGATCTCATTTTAAACGTGATCAGCCATTTGAAGTGAATAAATTGAGAGGCTATGACCAGAATGACGATTTCTGAAAGTCTTTTATAATCTATATCCCGACATAAAATTTCTCAATAAACTGCCGTGTCTTCACCAGCAGATTTGAAAATACATTATCCCGTTCAAACAGCTTCACCTTATAGTTCAGCAAATCTTTCAGTTCTTCCTTACGTGGCAAACGTTTGGTGAACTGGTAATGATCCAGTACTTGTTTCATCACTTCAGGCTTGAGGTTTTCTGCTTCACAGATGTGTTGATAGGCCTGTTCTTTTTCGAAATCCCAGAATGCTGCAAAAGCGGTTTGCACACTTTGACCATTGATCATTTTGGGCAGGTTTTCATTAATGAACTTCTTGATCAGTTCCTGCTTGTCATACAGACTCACGTCATTACCCAGCAGGTCATAGACCTGTGCTTCGTATTTCTTACGTTTCTCATCATCCCCTGCATCAATCGCCAGTTGCAACAGGTTGAGGATATAACCGACATTGATCCGGTCGCTGTGCAGCAAGTCCAGCTGGAAATCGACATCATCCAGTACCGATACTTTTTCTCTGGTGGTGGTCTTGCGCAGATCACGGCACAAGTCTGCATATTTAGAAGCAAAGTTAGCAAAGTGCTGTTTATCGAGCTTGGTTTGATCCTGATCATATTCCACAAAGGTTTGTAACTGCGCGTTATAACGCATCACTTCACGGAAAGCCTTGATAAATGCCAGTTGATCCTCTTCGGTCAAGAGTGCATCGACGGCCTGATAGTCAGGACTAATCGCCAAGAGCTTTGCTACTGCATTTTCATAGTCTTTTTTGATGTCTTCAAAACTTGGCACCAGTACGATCTGTCTACTCTCCTTATTCGAGAACAGCGCCAGTGCTTCATCGGTCGCCCGTTTCAAATTACGGAAGCAGATGATGTTGCCGAAAGGTTTCTTGTCATTATAAACCCGGTTAGTGCGTGAAAAAGCCTGAATCAAACCATGATATTTCAGGTTTTTATCGACATACAGCGTATTCAGTGGCTTGGAATCAAATCCGGTCAGGAACATATTGACCACCATTAAAATATCGATCTGCTTCTTTTTTACCCGATCTGCAATATCGCGGTAGTAGGCGTAAAAGCCATCACCTGAATTGTAGTTGGTACCAAACTGCACATTATAGTTGGCAATATAACGGTCGAGTTTATCGCGATTGGACTGATTAATCTGGGTGGGTACATCGGCGGCTTCTTCTTCAATCAGCCCATTCTGATCATCGCTATTGACCGCTTCATTGGCGCCATAAGAGAAAATGGTGGCAATCGTCAGCGGTTTGAATAATCGGCCTTGTGCTTCATCTTCAATTTGTTTGGCGGCTTGAACCTTTTCAAACATCTCGTAGTATTGGGTCAGCGTAGCCACCGAACTGACGCAAAACATCGCGGTAAATTCACCATTGCGGGTTTTGGTCGGATGGGTATCGACAATATAGCGGGCAATCATTTCCAGACGTTGCGGATTGTCATACAGCTCTTGGGTATCAATCCCTTCGACCTCTTCATCATACGACTCATTAGTCTGCATACCTTTACTGCTGTATTTTCCGCGATAGTCAATCTGGAACTGCAGCACGTTGCGATCCCGAATGGCATCGACAATCACGTATGATGCAGGCACTGATTAAACAGATGATCCGTGGTGAGCTTTAAACCGGCTTTGGACTGGCTATTTTCTGCAAAGATCGGGGTTCCGGTAAAACCAAACATCTGGGCATTGCTAAAGAACTTCTTGATATTCTGATGGGTATCGCCAAACTGGCTGCGATGACATTCGTCAAAGATAAACACCACTTTCTTATCTTTCAGGTAGTCGATATATTCCAGATAGCGGTCGCTGCTGATCGCGCGGTTCAGCTTTTGCAAGGTAGTAACAATCAGTTTGTCATGCCGTTGATCGAGCTGTTTGACCAAGGTATGCGTGCTATCGGTACTGTCCACACTGTCGGCTTTAAAGGCGTTAAATTCTCGGGAGGTTTGCGTATCAAGATCATTACGATCCACGACAAATAACACCTTTTCCACATCCGGCATTTTCATGATGATCTGACTGGCTTTAAACGAGGTCAGGGTTTTCCCAGAGCCTGTGGTATGCCAGATATAGCCATTTCGATTTGAGGTCTGTACCTGCTGGACAATCTTCTGCACCGCATAGATTTGGTAAGGACGCAGCACCATCAACTCTTTAGAGGTTTCATGCATCACCATATATTGGCTGATCATATCGGTGATATGTGCCGGGGTCAGAAATACCTCAGTAAACTTGACCACTTCATTGATGGTTTTGTTGTCGATCCCTGCCCACGGAAAGGCAAAGTCGATATGTTTGGTACCGTTTGAATAGTAACGGGTATTGGCACCATTGCTGATCACAAACAGCTGAATAAAACTGAATAAGCCCTGCCCTGCCCAATAGGCTTCACGGGTATAGCGCTGGGTCTGGTTGAAGGCTTCAGCAATTTCCATACCGCGCTTTTTCAGTTCAATCTGAACCAGAGGAAGACCATTGACCAACAAAGTCACGTCAAAGCGGCTGGTACGTCCATTATGATCGCGATGATCAATGGTAATTTGATGGGTCACCTGATAGATATTCTTGGAAGCATCATTGAACAGAAAGTCGATATGTCGACTGGAACCATCATCAAACTTCACAGGAAAGCGGTCACGCAGATTTTTGGCACGTTCAAACACGGTGCCGGAATTTAAATGACTGATCACCTGTTTCCATTCATCTTGCGATAAAGGTGGCAAAGCATTGGCACGTTCGAGCTGCGTTTTCAGGTTAGACAGTAGCTGGCTTTCATCCTTGAGCGTTACCGATGCATAACCCAGTTGTTTGAGTTGATCAATCAGTTCATTTTCAAGTTGGTATTCACTTTGTACTGTCATTTTTACCCCTGATCTTCTAAATCTTATTCAACACTTATTTTCTATTTTGAATTTTTCGATACTTCAAATAACAGTTTCAGTCGATCCACTTTCATCGGGATACCATTTTCCTGTCTATGTAACATTGCATGGCAATTTGGGCATACAGGTATCAAATCAGTTTCAGGATTTACTTCATAGCTATCTGAAATTTCACTCAATGACGTAATATGATGGACATGAATAAAATCTTTAGCGAATGTTCCATAAGTTTCTGCAAAGCTCATTTCACATATCTTGCAACGTGTACCATGAATCTCAATGCACTTCGCTCTTGCTTCAGGGTTTCGTTCATATCTGTTGACTTGGACTGTTTTTTTCGCACCTTCAGGAAATAATGAATTTTCTAAATTTGCTTCATCGGGATAGTCGGTATTCACACTATCAGTTTTAAACTCATTAAAAATATGAGTTAAAAAAATGCGAATTGGATCATTTGAGGCTTTATCTCGATCTGTGCGAAGACCTTGAATAGGAGCATCAGGAATTAAGTTTTCCTGTCTGAAATATTCAAAAGACAAAGTGGATTTATCCACTTTGTTTAACTTTTCAAAAACAGAGTACCCACCTAGATAACTTTCAATTTTCTTTTTATCCGACCAAAATACTTTCTGTGCTACTGGGTATTCTGAGTTTTCTACTTGCCCAACAACTTTGAATTGATACATCACCTTTGAGATGGGTTGGGTCACATATACATGAACAATATCATTGAGCTGTAACCCTTTACCTTCACTAGTGGCTGAATTCTTCCAATAAATCTGCGGCAAAGCATCATAAGCTGCTTCTAAATCAAACTCAGCATAATTCACGGTTACTAGCCAATTCGCCATAACATTTCCCCCTACACAAACATCTGCTGCAACAAGCCTTTTTTCCAAGTTTTAGCCTGTTCAATTTGCTGCGCCACAACTTCAATTTTTTGGTCAATCGCTGATAAGAAGTTGGCGATTTTGGTTTGTTCTTCTAAACAAGGATATTCAATATCAGCCTCAGATAGCTGAACTTTACATCTTTTATAAATTTTCTCATGTTCATCTTTTGAGATGTAGGAAATATTAGTCAAGTCTAAGCCGTCATTTCTAATATTTTTTGACGTTATATATTTAAACTCCCCTTCTGTCGTTTTAGGAGAAAAATGTGTTCCATCTACTAAATATTCAGTTGCTTCTGCAATCTTGTATCTAGTCCAATCCCCATCAAATTCTTTAAAGCGTAACTTAGGCGCAGTCATTACTTTACCTCCGCAAATGGGGAAGCAATTCCTAGATCTTTGCAAAAATCTGCAATCACGGCATCGGTTTTTTGACTGTTTTGTTCCAAATCTTGCAAAGCTTGAGCAATCACATCTAGGTCAATTTCAGCTTCCGCTTCAAAGGTATCGACATAACGCGGAATATTCAGGTTGTAGTCGTTATCTTTGACTTGCTGTAAACTTGCTACATGGGCGTATTTTTCAATGTCTTGGCGGTTTTTAAATGCCGCAACAATATTGTCCAAATGCTCAGGCAACAGCTTGTTTTGATTCTTTTGCTTTTCAAAACCGTTACTGGCATCAATAAACAGAATATTGCCCGTATGCTCACGGTTTTTCTTCAACACCAAAATACAGGTCGGAATCGAGGTGCCGTAGAAAATATTGGCAGGTAGACCAATAATCGTATCCACCACATTCAACTGTTCAATCAGGTACTGACGAATCACGCCCTCACTGGAACCACGGAATAACACGCCATGCGGCAACACCACCGCCATGGTGCCGTTGTCATCCAGTTGATACAGTATGTGCTGCACAAAAGCCATATCGGCTTTGGAACTTGGCGCCAGTTGCCATAAGCGGCAAAGCGTTCATCTTGTAGAAATAACGGATCGGCTGACCAGTTGGCTGAAAATGGCGGATTCGCCACTACCGCATCAAACTTGTGCTCTAAATGCTGCGGTCGGGTTAAGGTGTTTTCCTGCTTGATGTCGAACTTGGCAAAATGCACATCATGCAAAATCATGTTCATCCGCGCCAAGTTGTAGGTGGTACGGTTCATTTCCTGACCGTAGATCATATCCACTTCTTTGACTTCACGTTTTACCCGCAGCAACAACGAACCTGAACCACAAGTCGGGTCATAGACTGAACGTAAACGCTCTTTGCCTTGGGTCACAATCTTGGCCAGTAAAGTCGATACCGTTTGCGGGGTATAGAATTCGCCTGCTTTCTTGCCCGCACCTGATGCAAACTCACCAATCAGGTATTCGTAGGCATCACCCAGTACATCGGCTTCAGTATTGCTGATGTCAAAATCAATATCATCTAAATGGCTCAGCACCTTGGCCACCAGTTCATTACGGTCACTGGCGTTGTTGCCGAGCTTGGTCGAATTCAGATCCAGATCTTCAAACAGGTTGGCAAAGTCATCGGCAGAATCGGTGCCCAAAGTACTTTGTTCAATCGATTTTAAAGTCGCAGTTAAATCATCCAGAATAAACTCGCCCTGACGACCACGCTGCGCCAGGGTATGAAACAGCTGTTTCGGGGTCAGCGCATAACCGACTTCGGCAATGGCATTCTTTTTGATTTCTTCGATATAAGGCACATGCTCAGGGTTGCTTTCATCCAGCTCAAGAAAACTGAGATCTTCCCCATCCAGCAATTCATTGGCAAAATTAACCGACTTTTCCGATAAATATTTAAAGAAAATAAACCCCAGAATGTAATCCCGAAATTCATCTGCCCCCATGGTTCCGCGTAAAGTATTGGCAATATTCCAAAGTTGTTTTTGTAGCTGTTGCAGTTGTACCTGGGTCATTCGAAGTCCATACACTTGTTGCTTAATACTGGGGGGAGTTTAGCGTGATTATTCATAGCCTCTCCCCATGTGACATAACTTGTCGTTTCAATTTCGGTGCTTAAAGAGATAAGCTCAATTGAGTTGTATCTATCACGATAAAATGTGTAGTAAGTTGCTACACCTTTTAAATAATCTCTTTGCCGAAAATCTCGTTCAAACGTTCGCGATTTCCCTGAACAAAGGCAGGATCATTTTTTAGCTTATATTTCATTTCTTTTTTGAAATCATTCATCGATACGCCGGCCACAGCAAAATCCATTTGAAACATAATATCGTTTACAATCAGGTTGGCTTGAGAATCGGTTAAACAGCCTTCAGCTTTAAACCACTTGCTGAACTGTTTATAATTCGGATCATTGGCGTGAATATACCAAGACCGAACCGTCATATCGAATTTTGCACCCAGCTCTTTCACGATGGCGTTGTCATCAAAATCCACATCCAGATAGATTTGGGTATTTTCATTGCTTTGAGGAATCACCGCCTCAATATGCCCACTGGTAATTTTAAACCGGACACCGACAATAGGCCGTCCTTTCTTAATGGTGTCATATTCCAGCTTCAGACTGGTTCTATCATTAATTTCTTCAACAATTTTATCTAACACATAACGTCTGAAATCAACCCAACGATCATATTTCTTCTCGCCAATATCAGTTAATGCTTTGATGTTTTCCAGTGACAGTTCAACTTCGTATGTGTCCTGATTGGCATACTTGAACTCATTTTTAATAAAGTAAGAATACAGACTCATACTGGTCACCGAGTCTAAAGCAAATAAATCTTTTAATTGATAGGTGGTAAAATTACCGCTTGCCAGACGGGTAAAATAAGGCAGCACTTCACTGGTAAACCGAATCTGCAAGGCATTTTTGGCATCATCTTCCCAACGCAGTTCCCGAATAATAGGCACTACAGAATGTACTTTTTTTACTTTCCGTTTGCTGTCATCTAAAGGTTCTTCAATGACAAAATGGGCAACCCGGGAGGACAGCTCTTTATAGATCCGGTCTATTGCGACATTAATGGAATTTTTTTTATCTAAACCGAGTAACTCGCCTAAATCATCTTTATGCAAATAAATATAGGTTTGCTCGGTAATTTCACGATCTTGATTATTTTTTTCACCGTAATTCGCTACCGCCATCGCATAAAGGAGCGCTTTGTACTCATTGGATGACAATTCAATCGGTCGAATCAGGCGGTTGCTGGTACTGACCACTCCATTATGGCGAATATTCCCAATACAATAAGGTAAATATTCTATTTCTTCTTTTTCGTTCAGCTTGTTCATAAGTGGAAAATAAAAGTACTTTTCTACATGTTATACACAAAAGTGGAATCCTATGCAAATTATCCACCCTTTTAACTCGACACTAAACAGAAATGAACAACAAGCAATCAAAGCAAAGGCTAAGAGTGGAAGCCATGTCACTTTGTTTTGCTATTTAAAACACTTTTTAAACTTAAGGTGGAAAACAAAACAAGTATTGCACTTTTTAGTGACAAACCTTCCACTTTTAGTATTTCTCAATCATTTTGAAAGTGCGTAGAAAGCCAAAAAATGCGCCAAACCACCCTATAAAGTGGAAAGAATAATTAAAAATGCACCTTAACAGTGACAAACCTTCCACTTTTAGCCTGCTCAGAAATGAAAACAGACAATATCCTTGATGAAATTACGAACAAACAGGTTATCCACAGGATAAAAATATTAAAATGACAAGTCTTCCACCTTTAAAGCCAAATAAACTAACTTATCAACAGATTAAGAACCTGTTTTTAAATAATTTTATAGTTTAAATTCAAGCTTTATTTAAACTCCGTGACAAGTCTTCCACCATAGTGACAAGTCTTCCACCTTTCAGTGACAGCTCTTCCACCTTTCAGTGACAAGTCTTCCACCTTTCAGTGACAAGTCTTCCACCTTTCAGTGACAAACCTTCCACTTTTCAGTGACAAACCTTCCACCTTTAAAATCATAAGATATTGATTTTTAATAGTAAAAAAGTGCTCTAATTATAATTAACTAATTATATAAATTAATACTAATTATAATTAGCTAGCTATATTTAATAAAAAAAAGAATCTGTTTGTTTTTTATTCAAGTTCAGATTATAACTTCAACGTAGCGTAAAGAAGCTGTAGCAAGTTGCTACAAAGTTCTTTATATTAGAATAACTCAAACGAGGTCTATTATGACAAGTAAGTCGACTAAAATCATTGCTGTGGCAAATCATAAAGGTGGTTGCGGAAAGACGACCACTGTAGTTCATCTGGCATCAGAACTGGCAGACTTGGGCAACAAAGTCTTGGTGATTGATTTAGATCCCCAAGCAAACGCAAGTCTACATATCGGATCCAGACATCCAAGTGAAGTTGAAACAACTTCTGCTGAATTACTGGTGGGTGATTTAAGTCTGTTATCTGAAGCTTTAGAAGAAGAAACCAATTTCAAAAATGTTTCTTTAATTTATGGTTCTCTAACTTTAGGTAAAACTGAAGATCAACTCAAAGATGATTCTCCAAGACCCTCTGAAGAACTGGCGACTAAATTGGAATTGTTAAAAGGATTATATGATTTCATCCTGATTGACTGTCCTCCAAGCCTAAAACTTCTCACCAGTAATGCATTGGCTGCATCGACACATGTCATGGTACCGATTGAATCAGGTTCACAATATGGCTTATATGGTGTAACTGACTTAATTAACCATTTAAGTAAAATAAGACGTGTTAATCCTGAATTAAAACTTTTAGGCGCTTTATTGATTAAACATGATGAACGTCAAAACGTGTGTAAACTGATCCGAGATGAAGCTTTAAGCCAGGTCGGTGAATTATTAAAAACCACAATTCCGATGAGTACTAAGGTTAATCAAGCCGCAATTTTGCAACAACCATTATTGAGTGTAGATAAAAACGCTAAAGTTCGTAAAGCGTTTCAAGAACTAGCGAAAGAAATTGTTAATCGTGTTGAATAAAAGCATGCTGAGAATATTATGGTAAGTACTAAAGAACTGTTGGCACAACGTTTACAGCAAAATACTCAAAAGCATCAACAAGCTCAAAAAGAGCATGTCAATGATGTGAAAGAACTGCGTCGGAATGTACAAATTACAGATATTCAGCCTAGTCCCAATCAACCACGAAAAATCTTTAATCAACAAGATATTGAAGACTTGGCAACCTCGATTGAAGAAATTGGATTACTACAACCGATTGCAGTACGACGCGTACAGGACAAATATGAGTTGATCGCTGGTGAACGACGTCTGAAAGCGCATCAGGTTCTCAATAAAAGTACCATCGAAGTGATTGTTATAGATGCATCAGATGAAGATGTAGCACTGTTAACTTTAGCGGAAAACTTAAAACGGGAAGATTTAACCGATTATGAAATCTATGTCGGTTTGAGTTCTTTGAATGAAAAATTAAAAAAGAATAAGCAAAAACTGGCAAAGTCCTTGGGCATGAACCGTGAGGATATGTATAAATATTTATCTTTTGAAAAATTACCTCAAGAACTGATTGATGATTTAGAGCAACAACCGACATTGTTGGCACGTACTGCAGCCACGGCAGTAAAAAAGTTTTTATCAGATCATGAAGAGAATTCTAACCATGCTAAAAAAGCTCTGTTAGAAGCCTGGGCGAAGTTACTGAAAAAAGAAGTTGAACAAACAAAATTGGCATTATTGGCGGAAAAAATTCTAAAGTCGAAAGAGACTAAAGAACCGATTAAAACTTCAATCGTGCATAAAATTGAATATGATGGAAAAGTCGCAGGTAATATCAAGTTTGATCACAACACCTTAAAAGTGTCATTAAAAATGAGTGAATTTGATGATCAAAACTTACAAGAACTGGAAAGTTTGCTGAAAAAAATGCTGATCAAATAAAATAAAAAAAGTGTAGCAATTTGCTACACTTTTTTTGAGCTAAAACCAGTAACTCACTTTTGTGTATAGCGTTTGATGTAAACAAAATCGAAAAATATCATCCCTATACAAAACGCTCTGGCTTTATATTTTTAGTCTACTTTGATTATTCCAATATCCCACCAAATGAACCTTATTTTTTATAAAAAACTTCTCAATAAAATAGAAAATAATAAAGATTAGAATAAATGAATTTTTTCTCATTGATGCAAATCAATCAGAAAATGATCAAAAAATGGACCGATTGTATAAGAATACACTGTCTATTTACGTCTATTTGCTTATGAGAGGTTGAGTTTGATCGTTTGTATAGGAATGTAGCTTAAAATTAAAATAATTCGTCTAAGCGCGAATAAAGCAAAATACGACTGTGTTGAATATCTGGATTATTCTTGTGATAAATCTGAATAAACAGACTTTAAAATATCTGTAAATTAAATGTTCATGACAAAAAAAGCTCACTACTTAGCAGGGAGCTTAATATTCAGTTGATGAAGAATTTTTGATGCTATCTATATTAAGTTATTTACCAATCTACTGAGCATAACTGTAAGTTTCTACCAAGTTAGGTAGTATTCGGATGGCTACCTTAGAATTTTGAAACCATCGCTAAATTTTAGGCTGCTGTAACATTAAATAATGAATCTACCCAAAGAACTGAATAACATAGCGATAATGCCCCAGATCATGACGCGAACTGAACCTCGCCATATGCAGACACCACCCACATAACTGGCTAAGACCACCATTAAGCCTAAACTTATAATGCCGACTACCATAATACCTTTATCAAGATAAGATTCTGAAAGAACGATGATTGCAATTAAAGGAAATAATGATCCTACTGAGGGTGCTGCCGCGAGTAAAGGTCGAGCCAATGTTCTATTTGAGATGCCAATTTCATCACGTGTATGGGCATCTAATGCATTATGTGCAGTGAGTTGTTTAGTGACTTTTTCAGCCAAAGCGTGTTGTATCCACGTTGTATATAAAAATTTTTTAGCTTTTGTAGTTCAGGCTCAGGATGGCATTTTAGCTCGCGTGCTTCCATATCAAGAGCATTCTTTTCAATGTCTTGTTGTGATTTAATGGAGATATATTCATCGGCCGCCATCGATGCTGCCCCAGAGATTAATCCCGCTACACAGGTCACCAACAGAGTAGGGGGGCGAAGCTCCACTTGCTGCCATTCCCACGACTAGGCTGGTTACAGAAATAATCCCGTCATTTGCCCCCGTACAGCTGCACGGAGCCAACCTGCGCGTTCAATATAATGTTTTTCAATATGATAAGAATGACGCACAGAAAGTCTCTTTTTATTAGACAAATGATAAGAGGATAGAGACTTCTAGTGAAATAATTTTAAAGAGTTTTTACAATGATCAAGAATATAATTTATATGGTAGTTTTCATCAATGGAAAGAATAACTTCATACTACTCAATAGTCATAAGAATAGCCTAAGAAAATAATCTTATATTTGCATAAGCTATAGTTTCTATTTTAGTAATCACAATCAAAAGAGAAAATATTTTCGTTATTTGCCCATTAACAGCTCTTGCTGAACATCAGCCTGTTTACGTAAAAAATCCCATACCAACTTGATTCTTGGCTCATGTTGTAAGTCAACTAAGGTTAACATCCAAAAAGTGTGAGTAAAGCTCACCTGATCACTGAGGACTTCTTCAAGTTCGGTTTTATCATTGACCAGAAATCTCGGCAAAATGGCCAATCCGGCACCTGCACTGACGGCAATTTGCTGGGCCAGAATACTGTTACTGCGAAAACAGGCACTTACTTGCAGTGGCAAACGTTCCAGTGAATAAAGCGCAGAGCTATAGACTAGATCATCAATATAATCAACAAAACGGTGCTGGGCTAAATCCTCTACACGATTAATTTTCGGGTTTTGCAGTAAATAATTTTTACTACCATACAGCTTTAAACAGTAATTGGACAGTCGGGTAATGATATAAGGGCCGGATTTGGGGCGGTCGATGGAAATGACAATATCTGCTTCACGGTGTGACAGTTTAATTGCTTTCGGAACGGGAATTAAATCGATCGTTAATGCAGGATAGTGCTGAGAAAACTCGGCCAGTAAACGCGCTAAAAATGCAGTTCCAAAACCTTCCGGTGCACCAATCCGAACCCTGCCGTGTAAGGGGTTAAGGGGTTTATCAATTTGGATAAACGACTGTTCCATTTGTTCCACACGGGGTACCAGCGCCAAGCCTTCAGAAGTTAATTCATAGCCTGTCGCTTCGCGCTTAAAAAGTTGAATTCCTAATGTCTGCTCCAAAGCCTGAATGCGACGCGCCACGGTACTGTGTTCAACACCGATCAAGCGCGCGGCATTGGTGAGCGTTTTAGCACGAGCCAATACTAAAAAAAAGCGTAAATGATCCCAATCTACTTTCATGTTCTTTTAACGTCCTGTTAAATCCCTGTGCATATTTGCACAACCATCGTGCAGCAATTTCCATTGGTGGTCAAAGTTTTCTTTGTTAGTCTGCTGAAACAGCGTAAAAAAACGTACGTTTGATAAAGCCAGTCAGGCATAGGCAACCAACAATAACAATGATCACGGAGTGACCATGAACGCTATTCATCAACCCCATCAAAATACCGAATTAACCACGGCTAAATTGCTGATCAATGGTGAGTTTGTTGAGTCACAAACCAGCGAGTGGCACAACATTGTCAATCCTGCGACTCAGGAAGTACTCGGAAAGGTTCCATTCGCGACTCGTGAAGAAGTTAATGCTGCCATTGCTGCAGCACAGAATGCGTTTGCAAGCTGGCGCCATACCCCGATTCAGGCACGTATGCGAATTATGCTTAAGCTGCAAGACTTGATCCGGATAAATGCAAAAAGCATCGCTCAAGTCCTGACCGCTGAACAGGGAAAAACGCTTGCCGATGCTGAGGGAGATATCCAGCGCGGTTTGGAAGTTGTGGAACATGCTTGTTCAATAGGCACGCTGCAAATGGGTGAATATATTGAAGGTGTAGCACGTGGTGTGGATACCTATACGCTTCAACAACCTTTAGGGGTTTGTGCAGGCATTACCCCTTTTAACTTCCCAGCAATGATTCCACTGTGGATGTTCCCAATGGCCATCGTTTGCGGTAATACTTTTGTATTAAAGCCTTCTGAACAAGATCCCCTGTCTACCCTGATGCTGGTTGAGCTGGCAATTCAGGCGGGTATACCGGCGGGTGTGCTCAATGTGGTACATGGTGGCAAAGACGTGGTAGACATGTTGTGTACGCATTCCGATATCAAGGCAATTTCTTTCGTAGGCTCTACAGCAGTCGGAACCCATGTTTATAACTTGGCAGGGCAACACGGGAAACGTGTTCAGTCGATGATGGGTGCAAAAAATCATGTTGTCGTCATGCCTGATGCGAATAAGGAACAAACTTTAAATGCTTTAGTGGGTGCAGCTTTTGGTGCAGCAGGACAGCGTTGTATGGCCTTGTCTGTGGCAGTTCTAGTGGGTGAAACCAAACATTGGGTCGATGAATTGGTGGCTAAAACCAAAACCTTGAAGGTCAATGCCGGACATGAGCCGAATACTGATGTTGGACCAGTGATTTCAGCACGTGCCAAAGCTCGGGTGATTGATTTAATTAACAGTGGTCTTGAACAAGGCGCTGAATTGCTGCTGGACGGTCGAGACGTTCAAGTTAAGGGCTATGAGCAAGGTAACTTTGTCGGCCCAACGATTTTTAATCAGGTCACGACGGAGATGCGTATTTACAAAGAAGAAATTTTTGGTCCAGTGCTGGTGATTATTCATGTCGATACCCTAGAAGAAGCAATCGCATTAATTAATGCCAATCCATTTGGTAACGGTGTCGGTCTATTTACCCAAAGTGGAACGACAGCACGTACTTTCCAGAACAGTATTGATATTGGTCAGGTGGGAATCAATATTCCAATTCCAGTGCCAGTACCGTTCTTTAGCTTCACCGGTTCACGTGGTTCTAAACTGGGTGATTTGGGCCCGTATGGTAAACAGGCGGTACAGTTTTATACTCAAACCAAAACCATTACCAGTCGCTGGTTTGAAGAGAGTCAAGAAAGCAGCGGTGTCAATACCACGATCAGCTTACGCTAAGGAGTGCTCATATGAAGATCGCATTTATTGGCTTAGGCAACATGGGCGGGTCCATGGCACAAAACCTGCTTAAAGCTGGACAAACCGTTTTTGGCTTTGACTTGAGTGAAGCTGCTTTGCAGCACTTCGCTGAAGCGGGCGGAGTCGTGTGTGAAAGCCCACAAGCTGCAGCAAAACAGGCGGATGTGGTGATTACCATGCTGCCTGCAGCCAAGCATGTCCGTGACGTTTATCTTGGTGAGAACGGTGTCCTTGCTGTACTCAAAGCGGGAAGTTTGTGTATCGACAGCAGTACGATTGATCCACAAACCATTAAAGACATTGCCGCAGCAGGTCGTGCTAAACAGATTAGCATTTGTGATGCACCGGTTTCTGGCGGAACACTGGGTGCCAAAGATGGCACTTTGACCTTTATGGTTGGTGCCGATGAACCAACGTTTAATGCAATTCAACCCACGCTCAGCCTGATGGGTAAAAATCTGGTCCATTGTGGTGATGTCGGTACCGGGCAAGTTGCAAAAATCTGCAATAACCTGATTCTGGGTATTTCCATGACTGCGGTGGCAGAAGGCATGGCACTGGGCGTGAAGTTAGGGATTGATCCTCAAGCTTTAGCAGGAGTGATCAATAGCTCAACCGGACGTTGCTGGAGTTCAGAAATTTATAATCCATGGCCACACATTTGTGATAACGCACCAGCTTCGCGTGGCTACACAGACGGCTTTGCGGCCCAACTGATGCTTAAGGACTTGGGGCTAGCCGTTGAAGCAGCAGAACAAGTTGAGCATCCAGTGGTATTAGGTCATCTGGTGCAAAAAATGTATCAGCAGTTATGTCAGGAAGGGGATGCCCATCTGGATTTCTCTAGCATCATGCATCAATACACCACACAACCTGCTTAAGAATTAAATCATCATGATGGGGCAAGGAGACGCTCCATCAAAATACCCTGTCGGTAATAACTATAAACTCAGACTGAGGTTGAAAATGCTAAATTATCAAAAAACGGTTCAAGATTTTGATTTAAATACGGTTGCAAGTCAGTTTTTATCCGGATCAACGCAGGCGGTGAATGCCTGTTATGAGTGTTGTGACCGCCATGCCAATTCCGATGCGATCGCCTTATTTTGGTACGGTAAAGATGGTCGCAAAGAACAGTATAGCTTTCGCGAACTGAAAAAATATTCCAGTCAATTTGCCAACTTTTTAAAATCTCAGGGGATTGGCAAAGGTGACCGCGTTTCCGGATTATTACCGCGTACGCCCGAGCTGATCATTACCATTTTGGCGACCTGGCGTATCGGTGCAGTGTATCAACCTTTGTTTACCGCCTTTGGTCCCAAAGCGATTGAACATCGTATTCACCTTGCCCAGAGCAAACTGGTGGTGACCGATTTGGCAAATCGGGACAAATTATCCGAGATTAGCCATTGTCCAGCGATTGTCACGGTACATGCCGAAACCCAAGCAGAAACCTATCCAAAAGATCTCAGTTTTTGGACGGTATTGAATCGTCAAGCTGAAGCTTGTGAAATAGAAATGCTCAATATAGATGAGCCATTTTTATTGATGTTTACCTCGGGTACCACTGGACCGGCGAAACCCTTAAAAGTACCGCTAAAAGCGCTGATTGCTTTTGCGGGCTATATGCAAAATGCCGTCGGTTTAAGCCCTGAAGATGCTTTTTGGAATATTGCCGATCCGGGTTGGGCTTACGGTCTGTATTACGGTATTACCGGACCATTATTGTTAGGACATTCAACCTTGTTTTATGAAGGCGGTTTTAATGCCGAAAGTGTCTGTGAAATTGTCAAGGAATATGGCATCACCAATCTTGCCGGCGCACCTACTGCCTACCGCATGATGATGGCGGCTGATCCTGCCCAGATGGCGCAGTTGCGCGGTAAATTGCGTGTGGTCAGCAGTGCAGGAGAACCTTTAAACCCAGAAGTGATCCGCTGGTTTAAAGATGTCCTTGATGCACCTATTTATGATCATTATGGCCAAACTGAAGTCGGCATGGTGGTGTGTAATCATCATGCACTGGAACATCCGGTTCATGTAGGTTCGGCAGGTTTTGCCAGCCCCGGTTATCGAATTGCAGTCGTCGATGAACAGGGTCAGGAGTTAGCTGCAGATACTCCGGGGATTCTCGCGATTGATATCAGTCAATCCCCGATGATGTGGTTTTCTGGCTATGAAGAAAGCCGTAAATCTCCATTTCTTGGTCACTATTATTTAACCGGGGATACGGCTGAAATACATGAAGATGGCAGTATGAGTTTTGTCGGACGCAGTGATGATGTGATTACCACCTCAGGCTATCGGGTCGGTCCATTTGATGTGGAAAGTGCCTTGCTCGAGCATGATGCCGTGGTTGAGGCAGCTGTGATTGGCGTACCTGATCCAGAGCGTACTGAAGTGATTAAAGCCTTTGTGATTCTGGCGAATAATTTTAAAGCCACTTCGCAGCTTGCAGATGACCTAGGTCAGTTTGTGAAAAAACGTTTGTCTGCACATGCCTATCCTCGCCTGATTGAATTCGTGACCGAATTACCTAAAACACCAAGTGGCAAAATTCAGCGTTTCTTGCTGCGCAATCAAGAAATAAACAAACAGCAAGCTCAGGCAGCTCTACAGGCCTAACGGAAACAAATACTGAACAGATAGATGGAAGGAATAGTCGATGCAATTAACGGAAGAACAACAACTGATTCAGGATATGGCAAAAAGCTTTGCCCAGGAACAAATTAAGCCTTATGCAGGAGAGTGGGATCAAAAAGGTATCTTTCCTAAAGATGCCTTAGCTCAAATGGGGCAGTTGGGTTTTATGGGGATGCTGATTCCTGAAGAATGGGGTGGCTCGGGTACGGGTACACTGGCTTATGTACTTGCGCTAGAAGAAGTGGCGGCCGCAGATGGTGCGACCTCGGCGATTATGAGTGTGCATAATTCTGTGGGCTGTGTGCCGATTTTGAAGTTTGGTACAGAACAACAGAAACAACAATTTTTAGTGCCTTTAGCACAGGGCGAGATGATCGGGGCTTTTGCTTTGACTGAGCCTCATACCGGTTCGGATGCAGCCGCGATTAAGACTCGTGCGATCAAGGATGGCGAACACTACATCATTAATGGTTCTAAACAGTTTATTACCTCGGGGCATAATGCCGGGATGATTATTGTTTTTGCGGTGACCGATCCAAGCGCGGGTAAAAAGGGGATCAGTGCATTTTTAGTGCCACGAAATACCCCCGGTTATGAAGTGATTCGTGTTGAGGAAAAACTCGGCCTACATGCTTCAGACACCTGCCAAATTGCTCTAACCGATGTGCGGATTCATGAAAGCTTAAGATTGGGTGCAGAAGGTGAAGGCTTAAAAATTGCGCTTGCCAACCTGGAAGGTGGGCGAATTGGCATAGCTGCACAAGCGGTGGGTTTTGCCCGTGCTGCTTTAGAAGAGGCTACACGCTATGCACATGAACGGGTTGCTTTTGGCAAACCTATTTTTGAACAGCAAGCCATTGCTTTTAGGCTCGCGAGTATGGCGACTGAAATTGAAGCTGCACGACAATTGGTACATTATGCTGCACGTAAAAAAGAAGCCGGTGAAGCCTGTTTAACTGAGGCCTCAATGGCCAAGCTATTTTCTTCAGAAATGGCGGAACGCGTCTGCTCTAAAGCCTTGCAAATTTTTGGCGGCTACGGTTATCTCAAAGATTTTCCGATTGAGCGTATTTATCGTGATGCCCGCATTTGTCAAATTTATGAAGGCACCAGTGATATTCAACGCCTAGTGATCGCACGCAGTTTATAATTAAATAAGGATATTTTCATGCAGTGGCAAACCATTTTATTAGAACAACGTAACGGTGTGGGACTGATTACTTTAAACCGTCCGCAAGCTTTAAACGCACTGAACAACCAGCTGATTGTTGAAGTCAATCAAGCGCTTGACCAGCTAGAAAAAGATCCAAATATTGGCTGTATCGTATTGACTGGCTCAGAAAAAGCTTTTGCAGCCGGCGCCGATATTAAAGAAATGGCGGACTTAAACTTTCCACAAATCTATCTGGATGATTTTTTCAGCCTGGCTGATCGTATTGCCCAGCGTCGTAAGCCCTTGATTGCAGCTGTAAGCGGATATGCTTTGGGTGGCGGGTGTGAATTAGCTTTAATGTGTGACTTTATTTATTGTGCTGATAATGCAAAATTTGGTTTACCCGAAGTGACCTTGGGTGTACTCCCAGGGATTGGGGGGACACAGCGTTTAACTTTGGCTATTGGTAAAGCCAAAGCCATGGAGATGTGCCTGACCGCGCGACACATGGGTGCGCAGGAAGCTGAACAAAGTGGTTTAGTGGCACGGGTATTTGCCAAAGATGAATTACTGGAACAAACCCTGCAAGCGGCCGAAAAAATTGCGGAAAAGTCACTGACTGCTGTCATGATGATTAAAGAGTCGATTAATCGGGCATTTGAAGTTAGTCTGGCTGAAGGACTACGCTTTGAAAGACGAGTGTTCCATTCAATTTTTGCGGGTTCTGATCAGAAAGAAGGGATGCGTGCTTTTGTGGAAAAACGCCCAGCTAAATTTACCCATCAATAGGAAAATCATAATAGGAAAACAATAATGAGCGATGAAAATAATTTAGCGATTAGCGTACAAGGTGGTCTAGGCATCATTAGCCTGGATCGTACGACTCACCTGAATGCCTTGTCTATCTCCATGATTCAAGGCATTCAGGCACAGTTAGAACACTGGCGTCATGACCCGAATGTACAAGCGATCTTAATCAATTCTAACAGTCCCAAAGCCTTCTGTGCCGGAGGTGATATTCGTTATCTGTATGACAGTTATAAAGCGGGTAATACAGGACATCATGATTACTTTGCTGCTGAATACGTGATGCTCAATACCCTGCGTAAATTTGCCAAACCGGTCCTTGTTTTCCTGGATGGCTATGTATTGGGTGGCGGCTTTGGTTTGGCCCAAGCCTGTCATATTAAGGTCACTAGTGAAAAATCGCGCTTTGCCATGCCGGAAACCGCAATTGGCTTTTTCCCTGACGTAGGGGCGACACATTTTCTGTCACGACTCGATGAAATTGGTGTTTATCTTGCACTTACGGGTGAGCAAATCAGCAGCAGTGATGCGCTTTATTTAGATCTTGTTGATTATCATATACCGAGTGATAAATTTGCGGAATTACAGGCTGCATTGATCGCTGAATCTGCTTTGAATAACCCAAAAATTAGAAAAATGATTAGCGATTTTATAACTGACCCTGCAGAAAGTGAATTACAAAAACGCGCAGAGCACATTGATAAGCATTTTGCTTATCAAAAACTGGAAGACATTGAATATAGTCTCGCGCATGAAACGAATTCTAAGGATCAAACCTGGGCTGATAAAACACTGGCCATTTTGCAACAACGTCCTTTATTGGCTAAACAAACCAGTTTGAAGTTACAACAGGTAGGACAGAATTTATCACTTGAAAAATGTATGCAGCTTGAGCGCGATATACAGGATATCTGGTTAGAGCAGGGTGATTTTATCGAGGGTGTGCGGGCATTAATTATTGATAAAGACAAGAGTCCACAGTGGCAAACAGAGAATTCACAATTTGAAAAAACCTTGGAAAAGCTGTGGCCTGTGTGGAATAAGCAGCATATAGAGAATATATATTAATATTGATGCTTAGATTCCCTCCATGAACTGAGCTAATGGAGGGTTTAAATATAAAACTCAAGATTATTTATTTTCCAATACTATAGATCTCTTTCATAATTCAAAAAGTGATCTTCTTTTTGGTTGATATTTGCACTCCGGATTTCTTAGCATTCGTGCATAATCTGCGGATGAAATACATCGATTCAAACAAGCTTTCTGATCCTCAGTTCAAGCGATACACCGGCATCTCATGGTCAACCTTCTATTTAATGGTTGAGCAATTGAAGAAACATGTTCCTACTAAAGGCAGACCGCCCAAGTTAAGCCTGGAAGACCAGGTTCTGCTCTGTCTAAGCTATTGGCGGGAATACCGAACCTTATTTCACGTTGCGACGAGTTACGGGGTTTCAGAGCCGACAGCTTCAAGAGTTGTACGTCATGTTGAAGACTGCCTGATTCAGTCCAATCTTTTTAATTTACCCAAAGATTTACCCGAAGGTGAAGGCATCGACTGGAATGTTGTGATCGTGGATGCCACGGAAATTCCAATCCAAAGGCCTAAAAAAACAGAAGAAAAGCTATAGCGGCAAGAAAAAGACCCATACCTTTAAAGTACAGGCCATGATTCACTACAGGACTCAGCAAATTCTGAGTTTATGTAGCAGTCGCGGTGCTGTACATGATTTCGAGTTGTTCAAACGCAATTTAAACCAGAT
This sequence comes from Acinetobacter terrae, assembly GCF_002135195.1. Taxonomy (NCBI): domain Bacteria; kingdom Pseudomonadati; phylum Pseudomonadota; class Gammaproteobacteria; order Moraxellales; family Moraxellaceae; genus Acinetobacter; species Acinetobacter terrae. The sequence goes on along the minus strand of NZ_NEGF01000009.1, from coordinate 36,311 downwards.
TCCTTTTGGGGCTTTTATCCTTGCAGATAAAGGCTATCAGGGTATTTTATGCTCTGCATCCGAATAGTCTGTTACCTTTAAAAGCCAAAAGACGTTGTAAATTGGATCCTGAACTAAAAATCTATAATCAGGAAATCAATAAAAGAAGAATAGGAATTGAGCATGTATTTGGCAGGCTGAAAACCTTCAAAATCCTTGCTGAGCGTTATCGAAATAGAGGCAAAAGACTCGGTTTGAGAATTCAATTTAATTGCTGGAATTTATAACTTGGAGCTGAGTAAAAATGATTTATGAAAGAGGCCTTATATCTCCCTGAATAAGCTCACACCTACAACCTACTATATGACCAATTGGTCTCAATAAATTAAAATAATTAGCCAGATTAAAAACCCGATTTACATTTTAAATCTAAGGGGTTATGGGAATATTACTTTTCAATATTTATGCAACCAAGCCTCTAATACATTTCTTATACTTGAAAATGGTAACTAACATGGTTACTAAAATTTAATATACTTCTTTTTAAATATTTAAAAACAATTATTTATAATTATATGTGATGCGTATCATACGCATCACATATAATTAGCTTTATTTTGATATAATGAAAGTATTTAGTGTAGTTAGTGGTTTAATTCAATTTCATGAGTCTTACAGAATTTAAGATACGCCAAGCCAAATCTAAGGATAAAATTTACTACTTAGCCGATGATGATGGCTTAAGCTTGAAGATTGAACCTAACGGACGTAAGTCATGGAGTTATCGGTATTCTGTAGCAGGATCGAGCAAACGCCCTAGAGTTAAATTAGGCCTATATCCTGTCATGTCCTTGAAGGATGCAAGATATGCACGAGATGAATATAAGTTAAATAATTACATGGGGGAAAATATACATAGCAAAAAAATAAAATCTTTCAAAGATGTTTGTGAGGAATGGTTGGAATTCAAAATAAAAAACTCTTTTAAAGATGAGCCACGTTGTGGCGTTATTCAGTTATCAAAAAAGTGTTTATATAATGATATATATCCCGAATTAAGTGATATCCCATTTAATGAAGTGAAACGATATGATTTAGTTACAGTTGTAAAGAAAATAGAATATCGGGATGTAAAAGAGCCAGTTAAAAAAGCGTATAGTTATTTAAATCAAATCTATGATTATGCTGTAGCAATGGGTTATTGTGAATATAATATTGCTAATGGTTTACATAAAATATTGGTTAATAATAAAATTAAGAAAAATTATCCATATTTAAAGGAAAAAGATATATCAAATTTTATACTTAGATTAAATGAAGTTAATACTCATCCTATTATTAAAAAAGCATTATGGTTTAAGCTTTACACTGGAGTACGAGGGGCTGAATTATTGCTGAGTGAACCTCATCACTTTGATTTAGATAATAAAATTTGGAAAATTCCTGCTTTGCATATCAAACAGTTTAGACGTAAAGTCATTTTAGGTCATGATATTCCTGATTTTTTGGTTCCTTTGTCAGATCAGGCTATTCTCATTATAAGATCAGCATTAGAATGGTCGCATGGTGAAAAATATGTATTTTATAGTCCTAAAAATAAAAACAGACATCTTCATTTTAATACATTAAATACTATAATTCGTAAAATGAATTATAGTAAAAATGAGTTATCCTTACATGGTTTGCGTTCTACCTTTAGTACCATATTAAATGAGTCTGGATTCTTTCAACAAAATTGGATTGAAGCTCAATTATCCCATACAGATAAAAATAAAACTCGTGCAAGTTATAATCATGCTGAGTATCTTACCCAGCGTATTGAAATGATGCAGTGGTGGGGCGATTATTTAGGTTCTATTAAATAAAATCAGACAACAGCTTTTGATCTTAAAATGAATGAACTTAATAATCATAATTGCTAGATTAAACAAATTTACTGAATGAGACAGAGCCTATACTCAAATACTGTCTTGAGAAAATGGGTCTAGGTAATTTTTAATTTTGAAATGTTTATGCAACAAAGTCCATTTCATCTATCACTGTGTGGCTCTTCAATACTTGCAAGTTAAATAGACATAATAGTATCCAATAATTCTTAAATTAGTATACGATAGATACTATTATCTCTGTTTAATTCCTATGTCTAGATTTTTATTGCTTGATAATATAGATGTACAGCAGGCTTTTTCTGTTCATCTACGCCAATTACGTGAACAGGCAAAGTTATCTCGCGAAGCGCTTGCCGAGCGTAGTAGTGTGCCTGCGTCTACAATTAAAAAATTTGAACTGACTGGAGAAATTTCATTCCGCCAATTACTCTTACTTTGGCAATCCTTAGACGATCTTAAGCGTCTTTATGATTTAACTGTAATAGCCCCCAATTAAAACGGACACTTCTCAATTAAGACCTAGTGATAGCACTAGGGTTTAGGAGTGTTCTATGGAACGTATTGAAGTTATTACGTAAGCGTGCGCTGAACCCCATACCTATTTTTTAATTTTGGTCGGGTTGCCACCGGTGTGGCAGTAATTCTTCTATTTGGGTCACTTTATGTGTCGGTAACCTTTTCAGCACATCACTTAAATAGGCATACGGATCCAAGCCATTCAGCTTTGCTGACTGGATTAAAGTCATGATATTCGCCGCTCGCTGACCACTGCGCAGCGAGCCAGCAAACAGCCAGTTCTTACGTCCCAAGGCCCAGGGGCGCATTTGGTTTTCTATCCAGTTATTGTCAATGGGTAGATTGCCATCATCCAGATAGCGGCTTAAGGCCTCCCAACGTTTTAGGCTGTAGTTGATCGCCCGAGCGGTGGGAGAACTCGATGGCACCGTCAGATGATGTTGGTTGAGCCATTCATATAGTTGTTGCATGACCGGTTGACTATGCTGTTGTCGGTATTCGCAGCGGTCTTCCGCTGTACCATCCGTCTTTTTTCTGAGTTCTGCTTCTATCGCATATAATTTCTGAATCAGCACTAATGCCTGTTCAGCGATCTGACTTTTCCCGGTCACATGCAGTTCATGAAATTTACGACGTGCATGCGCCATGCAGCCTACCTCAATGATCTGGCCTGATCTAAAGCGTGCTTTATAACCCCTGTAATCATCACAGACCAGATAACCCTGCCAGCCTTTCAGGAAGGCTTCAGCATGCTGGCCAGAACGGCTATCCTGAAAGTCATAGATCACCGCCAGAACTGGATTATTCTGTGTGGTGGCATAGGCCCAGACATAACCCTTTTTCGGCTTTTTCTCACCGATCTGCATGACCGTTACTGGCGTTTCATCCGCATGGATTACCTGTTGTTGCAACACTACATGTTTTAAGGCATCTGCCAGGGGTTCAAGTTCAACCCCACAGCGACCAACCCAATCTGACAGAGTGGATCTGGATAAATTAATTCCCGCACGTAGAAAAATCTGGCGCTGACGGTACAAGGGTAAATGATCAGCATATTTTGACACCAGCACATGACTCAGCAATTCTGCACTGGCAATGCCTTTATCAATGACATGGGCAGGCATCGCTTGTTGAGTCAGGATGTCACACTGATCACAGACCCATTTACCACGGATATGTTGTTCCTTATAGAACTGTGCCGGCCTGAAATTCAGTTTTTCACTGATATCTTCGCCGATACGACGCAATGTGCAGCCACAGCTGCATTGCGTTGAGGCAGGTTCGTGCTCAATACGGAGGGTTGGCAGGTGATCTGGCAGTGGTCGACGTTTAGGTTTGTTTGCTGTGGCTTTCTGCGCGGATGCATCAGTTTTACCTGCATTTAATCGTTCTAATTCCAGATCAACAGCGGCAATATCTTCTTCGACCGCTTCATCCCACAGATGGATTTGTTTGGCCGTTAAGTGTTCATTCTTCTGGGCGAACTTATGCCGTTTAAACTGCGCAAGTTCATGCTCATATTTTTGATTGAGAATAGAGAGAGATTTAACTTTAGAATCTAATTGCTGATTGGATACTTCAAGTTGCTGAACTTTGGCATCTAATTGCTGGTTTGATTGTGCTAGAGACTGATGCTGCATCGCCAACTGTCTGGTGAATTCCAGCAGTTGTTCATGGGTCAGTTGGCTTAAGTCAGGCAGCGTATTCATGACCGCAGTATGCCTGAGGTCATGAAGAGAATGAAATAGAACGTTTGGAGGATGGCAGAATGGCCGAGCTTGGTTTAGAGCATATTCACCACTTGCTGCAATCCAATTCTCTGCCAGGGCAAACCCTGGATTAATGCCTGTAACTGTTCCGGGCTGAGGGCCACGGTTTCACCTTGGTGAACTTGAGCCCAGTGAAATTTTCCCTGTTCCAAACGCCGGGCACAGAGCCAGATTCCCAGTCCATCATGCACCATCACTTTCATGCGATGGCCACGTTTATTACAGAACAGGTAAGCGCAATGCGGTTTGATGTAGCCAAAGGCTCTCACCACCTGAGCCATGACAGTATCCATCCCTGCTCGCATATCCAGAGGTTGGGTAGAAAGCCAGATTTCATCAATGCGGATCATGTTGCAAGTGCCTTGAGTAATTCTGCTAAAGCAGATATTTCTGATACTTGCCATTTCAAGCCAATTTCTGCTTTTGAGTGGGGTAAAGTAATTTGAACCGTTAACATGTCAGTAGGAGTAGGATCTAATGGTGCACAGCAAGATAAGGCAATAAATGCAGGTTTATTCGGTAGTGGTGAGCGATCATTCCCTGGCTTACCATCAATTAAGCGAATCCATTTGGATACAAGATTTGTATTCAATCCATGTTGCAAAGCGACCGAAGCAATTGAAACGTCCGGTGCTTTACAAGCCTGAAAGATCTGCTGTTTAAATTCAGCACTGTATGTTCTTCGTTTTTTCGCAAGAGATGCGATGGATGTCTGATTATTTGTAGTCATAAATTTAAGTCCCCACTTGTTTTTAAGTGGGGACTAAATTAAGGCTTATAGGATGAATTCATAAGGTGTGTTCAGCGGATGCTTACGTTATTACATCAGTTCAGCGTCGTCGACGTTATTCCGGTCAAGAGAAAGCCCAGTTTGTTGCCATGACCATGCAACCAGGTTCATCCGTTTCTTCTATTGCCAGACAGTATGGCATCTCTCCAAGTTTGCTGTTTAAATGGAAAAGACTTATGCAAGATGGTGGAGTAACTGCCGTGGAAGCCAATGATCAGGTCGTCAGTGTGTCTGACTATAATGCTCTGTTGAAAAAGGTTAAACAGCTAGAGCAAATGCTGGGCCGCAAAACTGTAGAAGCTGAAATTCTCAAAGATGCTTTAGAGATTGCCCAGACAAAAAAGTACATATCGCACATGCCCTTATTACCACCCGACGATACCCAACTCAACAAATAGCCCAGACCTTGGGTGTGTCGAGATCAAATCTCTATCGGCGAATGAAGCAGCCGGAACCTGTTTCTCGTTTAAGATACTGCAAGGCAGATGATATGGTTTTATTGCCAATCATTCGGGAGATCTGTGATCAACTGCCTAGCAATGGATATAGGCGTGTTACAGCACATTTAAATCGTCGTCTAAAACAGCATGTGATGAAACTTGCTCGGGTAAATCCTAAACGTATTTACCAGATAATGAAGCAGAATCAGTTACTTATCATGCGAGCTGAGCCATTAAAGAATGATCGGACACATGATGGTCGAGTTGAAGTATTTGTATCAAACAGCCGCTGGTGTTCGGATGGCTTTGAGATCAAGTGTTGGAATGGCGAGAAAGTACGGGCGATCTTTAGTCTGGATTGCTGTGATCGGGAAGTCATGAGTTATCTTGCAACAACTACTGGCATCAGTAGTGACATGGTGTGTGATGTACTTGTACAGAGCATGGAAAAACGCTTTGGTGCAGTCAGTTATTTGCCTCATCCAATTGAATGGCTGACAGATAATGGCAGTTGTTATATTGCGAAATCGACACGGCAATTTGCACATGCGCTTGGCTTTCGGATCTGTACCACACCAATCAGAAGTCCACAGAGCAATGGGATGGGGGAAGCATTTGTAAAGACATTTAAACGGGATTACGTCTATTTGAATGATATGCCTGATGCTGCAACCGTGCTTAACGCTTTGCCGGTATGGATAGAAGATTACAATTGCAATCATCCATATAGTGGATTAAAAATGAAATCCCCTCGGGAGTTTCTATCGCTAAAATTAGCGAGTTAACTGTCCGTTTTTATGGGGGCTAATACATTAACAAAAGAATCTAAAGTCTCAGAAAAGCTTCCCACTTCAATTGATGAGGTCTTAAAAGATGAATTTAAAGCCAATTCAAAGTGATGATACTCGTATTTGGGGGCCTTTATTTCTAAAAAATGATGAAAGTGATGATACTGGAGAGTTTGTTTATATATCCATATTTCATTCATAGAAAATGGCAAAGTCTTCGACTGGCAAGCGTGAAGTATGAAAGCTGTTTACACGCTGAGTGAGGTCAGCATAACCCAAGGCAATGCTGCAGACCAGTTCTTCATCGTGCGGTATATTTAAAATGTCAGAGATAAGCGAAGAAAACGGATTCCATGCCGCCTGCGGGCAAGTATCTAAACCTCGCGCTTTGGCTGCAATCATCACATTTTGAATCATCATTGAAATATCCATTTTTGAGCCTGTGGCTAATGATGTATGCAGGGTAAAAAATAGGCCGACAGGTGCATCAAATAATTGATAATTACGCAGATGCTGAGCTTGCATTTTTTCTTGTTCACCTTTTTGAATATCAAGTAGGCCATACAGCCCCCAGCCATTTTCGCGGCGGCGCTCAATAAAAGGCGAAGTCCATTGCTCAGGATAATATTTAAATGGTTCTTGATAGCGGTGCGCTTGTTCAGGATGATTGAATAACTCAATTTGTGCCTGGCAGACCTGCCGAGTTAACTCTTGACGCTTTTTCCCAGTGACGACATAGACTTTCCAGGGTTGAATATTGTTACCTGAGGGTGCACGGCTGGCAACAGTTAAAATGTCTTTAATCAGTTGGGTTTCCACTGGGGTGCTGGAAAAAGCGCGAACGGAGTGTCTGGAAGTAATCGCCTGATCCACCAGATTTTGTTGTTCTTGATGCATATGAATTCCTTTTAGGGTTGATGTTGAGTATTTTAAAATCCAGAGATCATCCTGAAAAAATAGCAATAACAACGCTGTACTGTACTATCTTACTTCAGCCATTTGAAGGCCATTTAAGCTTTGGCTTATGTCTATATATTCAGCCCGATCTAAAATGACATGCCAATACTTGAGATCCGGGCAGGAACCTGCACCCAGCACTGGCCTAGGTACGGACGAAATTCCAGACTGTTCTTATCTTCATTAAATTGGTTTTTATTCAAGCCAGACTCCATTCTCGCTTTCATCTATCGGTATTATTTTTGAATAAAGTGTGCAGGCCGTTTTTCTAGAAAAGCCTGAATTCCCTCTGCTGCATCGGCTGTCTGGCTGACATTGACAAATAATTCTGCTTCTAAAGCCAAACCGGCCTGAATATCCAGTTCAGAGGCTGTCTGAACGGCTTTCATTGCATGTTGAATGGCAGCTGGGAATTGCAACCCGAACTCATCCAAATATTGACGACCGATTTGAATGGGATCACTCAAGTCTAGAATACGGTTAATCAGTCCAATATGAAGTGCTTCTTCTGCCGTAATAATTTTTCCACTGATAATTAACTCCAGTGCTTTGGTCTGCCCGACGAGGCGAGGCAAGCGCTGTGTACCGCCATATCCGGGAATTAGCCCTAGTTTAATTTCAGGTAATCCCAGGCGCGCGCTTGGACTGCAAATTCGAAAGGTACATGCCATGGCCAGTTCTAAACCACCGCCTAAAACCGCACCATTGATACAGGCAAGCGTAGGGAATTTTAATTGATTAATTTGCTCAAATAAGCTTTGCCCGATTTGTATTGTATTTAAATGCGCTGCAGGGGTTTTGTTCTGTAGTTCTGTAATATCGGCACCTGCGCAAAATGCTTTATGACCATCACCTGTAAAAATTGCAGCGCGTAAGTTGAGGGGAGCAATTTCTGCGATGAATTCTTGCAGTTTGGCAATCATTTCTGTATTCAGCGCATTTCTTGCTGCTGGACGCTTTAAGGTAATGATCGCGATATTGTCTTGATATTTTAGTTCTGCACTCATGCGCCAGTTCCTTGGTTTGATGTATTTAAAAGAATAAATTTTATTTAATATATGTCAATACATATATTTAATTTTTAAAAAAACAAATATAAGTAATTGAATTTATTTATTTTTAATAAAAAGATATGTAAATGTATTGACATAAATTTACACCTAAATTAATCTGTCAATCGCTAGTGAAAAGCAGAAAAGAGTGCAAGGGATTTTAAATTTAGCGCATCGAACAATGAGTGATATCGCGATTTAGAATAAGGAAAAGCGATTTTAAAATTCGTAGATTCAGAACAATTAAAACGATCAAGGAGTTGATGTATGCAGCATGTGGATATGCAAAAAACGGTAACCGAAGCAAAGTTTAACCGTTTCCATGCGAAGGTGTTGATCTGGTGTTTAGTGATTATCATTTTAGATGGTTATGACATTTCGGTTTCTGGCGCAGCCTTACCTTCAATTATGGAACAAATGGGAGTAAGTGCTTCAACTGCTGGATTTATGATGAGTTCTGCACTATTTGGAATGATGTTTGGTGCAATGTTTTTTGGCGGTTTGGCCGATAAAATTGGTCGTCGCTTAACCATTGTAATATGTGTTTTTTTATTTAGTGTCTTTACTGCGGTAGCGGGTTTAGCTGAAGATCCTGTTACTTTTAGTATTATCCGTTTTATTGCAGGTTTGGGGATTGGCGGGGTAATGCCGAATGTCGTTGCCCAAATGACGGAGTATTCACCTAAAAAAATACGGACCGTGATGACGTCATTAATGTTTTCAGGTTATGCGGTAGGTGGTATTTTAGCAGCAGTTTTAGGTAAGCAGTTTATTGTCGAGTTTGGTTGGCAAGTTGTTTTTTATGCTGCGGCCATTCCAGTCGTTTTAATCCCCTTTATCTGGAAGTCAATGCCAGAGTCACTCAGCTATTTAACTAAAAAGAATAAAGAAAGCGAATTGAGAAGTCTTGTAGCGCAGATTGCGCCTCATCTTCAAATCAATAGTGACACAAAATTTGTGAATGAGACCAATATAAACAGTACTAAGCCCTCTATTGGACTGTTATTTAGTGATGGACGTGCCTTTAGTACGCTGATGTTCTGGGTCGCATTTTTCACCTGTTTATTCATGGTCTATGCTTTAAGTACATGGTTAACCAAATTGATGGCAATGTCCGGTTACTCTCTTGGCTCAGCCCTTACTTTTGTGATCGCTTTGAATGTGGGCGCAATTATTGGGGCGATAGGTGGGGGGTGGTTGGCAGACCGTTTCCACATTAAATGGGTTCTGGTCATCATGTATAGCTTAGGGAGCGTATTCCTGTATTTAATGACGTTGCCAATGTCAATCAATATGCTGTATTTCACCATTGCTATTGTAGGTGCATGTACAACGGGTGCACAAATTGTTGCCTATTCTTATTGTGGACAATTTTATCCAAGTATTATTCGTTCAACAGGAATTGGTATGGCCTCTGGCGTGGGACGCTTGGGAGCAATTGGCGCACCATTATTAATTGGTTTGATTGTGTCGTTAAATTTACCTATTCAACAAAATTTTATGGTGATTGCTTTGGCCGGATTAATTGGTGCAGTTGCCTTGTCGCTTATTAATCATCAACGTTCAAGCTCGCCTTAAGTCTTAAGTCAGAAATAGATATTGGGTTGCAGGGTAAAATGAAGGAAATGTATGAAAACACTTGTTGCTGTAAAACGTGTGGTTGATGCCAACGTTAAAGTTCGCGTTAAACCGGACAATAGTTGGGTAGACCTGACTAACTTTAAAATGTCGATCAACCCATTCTGTGAAATCGCAGTGGAAGAAGCGGTTCGTTTAAAAGAAAAAGGAACAGTTTCAGAAATCGTTGTGGTTTCTATCGGTCCTAAAGAAGCGCAAGAACAAATCCGTTCTGCTATGGCGTTGGGTGCTGACCGCGGGATCCTGGTAGAAACTGCTGACGAGATTGGTGCACTTGAAGTGGCTAAAATCTTGAAAGGCATTGTAGAACAAGAAAAACCAGAACTGATCCTGCTCGGTAAACAAGCGATTGATGACGACTCGAATCAGGTGGGTCAGATGCTGGCTGCTTTACTGGGCGCTGGTCAAGGTACATTTGCTTCTGTCGTGAATGTTGCTGGCGATAAAGTTCAGGTGACTCGTGAAGTGGATGGTGGTTTACAAACGGTTGAATTGAACCTTCCTGCCATTATCACCACGGACTTACGTTTGAACGAGCCACGTTATGCAGCTCTGCCAAACATCATGAAAGCGCGTAAAAAACCGCTGGATGTGAAGTCACCTGCAGATTATGGCGTTTCAGCGACCACTAAACTTAAAACAGTGAAAGTTGAGCCACCAGCAGAACGTAAAGCTGGCGTACAAGTGAAATCTGTTGACGAGCTTGTTGCAAAACTTAAAAACGAAGCGAAAGTGATCTAATACAGAAGGATAATATCATGAGTATTTTAGTTATCGCTGAGCACGACAATAAAGCACTAAACGGTGCAACTTTAAACGTTGTTGCTGCAGCTCAAAAAATCGGTGGTGATATCACTGTATTGGTTGCGGGTTCTGGCGCTCAGGCCGTTGCTGACCAGGCGGCTCAAGTTGCGGGTGTCAGCAAGGTATTGCTTGCTGACAACGCGGCTTATGCACACCAGTTGGCTGAAAATGTGGCTAAACTCGTTGCCGAGTTAGGCAAAGATTATAGCCATATCCTGGCTGCATCTACCTCAAATGGTAAAAACGTATTGCCACGCGCTGCTGCACTTTTAGACGTCAGCATGATCACTGACATCATTGCTGTTGAAAGCCCTAAAACTTTCAAACGTCCAATCTATGCAGGTAACGCCATTGCAACGGTTGAATCTGCTGAATCTGTTGTGGTTGCCACTGTTCGTGGTACGGCGTTTGATCCTGTGGCGATGACAGGCGGTTCTGCGGCAGTGGAAGCGCTAAGCGACGTTCAAGATGCGGGCATCTCTACGTTTATTTCTGAAGAGATTGTTAAATCTGAACGTCCAGAACTTACAGCTGCGCGTATTGTTGTTTCTGGTGGTCGTGGTGTGGGTTCAGGTGAAAACTATCACACAATCCTTGATCCATTGGCGGACAAGTTGGGCGCTGCTCAAGGTGCTTCACGTGCTGCAGTGGATGCCGGCTTCGTTCCTAACGACATGCAAGTCGGTCAAACAGGTAAGATCGTTGCACCTGACCTGTACATCGCTGTCGGTATTTCTGGTGCGATCCAGCATTTGGCGGGGATGAAAGATTCTAAAGTGATCGTTGCGATCAACAAGGATGAAGAAGCGCCAATCAATGCGGTTGCTGACTACTGGTTAGTGGGTGACTTGAACACTGTAGTTCCAGAACTCGTTTCAAACATATGATCTAAAACTTTGTATTCAAAATATTTATTTCGTAATACGAAACAAAAATTAATGGTAAAGGAATTTACCGTAACCCAGTAAACGGAGATCAATATGATTCGTGATCCAGAAATGCTTGAACAGCTTTTAGAAACGATTCGAAATTTTGTAAAAAATGAGCTGGTGCCATTAGAACACGAGGTTGAAGAAAGCAATGCCATTCCTGAACATATCGTGAATCAGATGAAAGAGCTGGGTTTATTTGGCCTCACCATTCCGGAAGAATATGGTGGTTTGGGCATTACCATGGAAGAAGAAATTCTAGTGGCACTGGAATTGGGTAAAACCTCAGCCGCTTTCCGCTCTTTGATTGGGACCAATAACGGCATTGGTTCCAGTGGTATCCTGATTGACGGAACAGAAGAACAAAAACAAAAATATTTGCCTCGTTATGCCAGCGGTGAATATATTGGTTCATTCTGTTTAACCGAACCAGATTCAGGCTCAGATGCAGCCTCATTAAAAACCACGGCCACCAAAGATGGCGATCATTATATTTTAAACGGAACCAAGCGCTTCATTACCAATGCGCCACGTGCGACGACTTTTACTGTCATGGCACGCACCAATCCAGAGATTAAAGGCGCCAGCGGCATTTCTGCATTTTTAGTCGAAGCCGGTACACCGGGTTTATCTTTAGGCAAAATTGATAAAAAAATGGGGCAGCATGGTTCTTATACCTGTGACGTGATTTTTGATCATTGCCGCGTGCATCAGGATCAGTTGATTGGCGGACAAGAAGGAATTGGCTTCAAAACCGCTATGCGCGTGCTCGATAAAGGCCGTTTGCATATTGCTGGATACAGTGTCGGCATGGCCGAACGCATGTTGGAAGATGCGCTGAATTATGCCGTTGAACGTAAACAGTTTGGTCAGGCGATTGTAAATTTCCAGCTCATTCAAGGGATGTTGGCTGATTCTAAAGCAGAAATCTATGCCGCAAAATGTATGGTCATGGATGCTGCACGTTTACGTGATGCAGGCCAAAATGTGACGACGGAAGCCTCTTGCGCAAAAATGTTTGCCACTGAAATGTGTGGTCGTGTCGCAGATCGCTGTTTACAAATCCATGGCGGTGCGGGCTATATCAGTGAGTATTCGATTGAGCGTTTTTACCGCGATGTGCGTCTGTTCCGTTTATATGAAGGCACCACTCAAATTCAGCAGATTATTATTGCCCGTGAAATGATTAAACAAGCCACAGCATAAATACACGATCTAAATTTTTGGAATATAAAACATGACTTCAAAAACTAAATTTAACTGGCAAGACCCGTTTTTAATCGAACAGCAATTAACTGAAGAAGAGCGCATGATTCGCGATTCTGCACATGCCTATTGCCAGGACAAATTGTTGCCTCGTGTACTTGAACAGTTCCGTCATGAACAGACCGATGCTTCCATCTTTCGTGAGATGGGCGAGTTGGGTCTGTTAGGCCCCACCATTCCTGAGCAATACGGTGGTGCAGGGTTGAACTATGTCAGCTATGGTCTGGTGGCCCGTGAAATTGAATATGTCGATTCAGGTTATCGTTCCATGGCCAGTGTGCAAAGCTCGCTGGTGATGGTGCCGATTAATGAATTTGGCTCTGAAGAACAGAAACAGAAATACTTGCCTAAACTGGCAACGGGTGAATACATTGGCTGCTTCGGCTTGACTGAACCGGATCATGGTTCCGATCCAGGCAGCATGATTAGCCGGGCCAAAAAGGTAGACGGTGGTTATCGTTTATCTGGTGCGAAAATGTGGATTACCAACAGCCCGATTGCCGACGTGTTTGTGGTCTGGGCCAAAGAAGTATCGAAAGAAGGCAATGTCGGGGAGATCCGTGGCTTTATTCTGGAAAAAGGCTGGGAAGGGCTATCTGCACCAGCGATCCACGGCAAGGTCGGCTTGCGTGCCTCAATTACCGGTGAAATCGTGATGGACAATGTTTTTGTTCCTGAAGAAAATGCCTTTCCGGAAGTACGCGGTTTAAAAGGTCCATTTACCTGCCTGAACAGCGCACGTTACGGCATCGCCTGGGGTGCGATGGGTGCAGCAGAATTCTGCTGGCATACCGCACACCAATACACCATGGACCGTAAACAGTTTGGCCGTCCACTCGCTGCCAACCAGCTGATTCAAAAGAAACTGGCAGACATGCAGACTGAAATTGCCTTGGGTCTACAAGTCGCACTCCGTTTTGGCCGCATGAAAGATGAAGGCATTGCTTCGGTTGAAGGGACTTCACTGATCAAACGTAATAACTGTGGTAAGGCACTGGATATTGCACGTTTGGCACGTGACATGCTCGGCGGCAACGGGATTAGCGATGAGTTCGGTGTGGCACGTCATCTGGTCAATCTGGAAGTGGTGAACACCTATGAAGGTACCCATGATGTGCATGCCTTGATTCTGGGACGTGCACAGACCGGGATTGCTGCATTCTGTAATTAATGAAATGAAAATAAACCATGTTTGGATTGGTCTCATTCACTGATTCAAAGTTTTTAGCATGCGCATATGCTGGTTTAGCTATGTTAAACCAGCTTTCTCTTGAAGTATGGATGCTTTGTTTTCTTGTGGATTGACAGGTTGTTATATCGTTTTCAAGAAATTGATTCAATGTGCTTTTCTATGATTATCGTTAAAGTGTCGCCTATGCCATTGGTTTAGGTGTCTTGATTCGGGTTGGCACACATTTCTTAGGCGGTGCTGGATCGGGGATTTTTATTAAAGATCGTCAATATGACCCGAAAAACCATACAAAACTGTTGCAATAAACTAAAAAAATGAGCCCTAGAAAGGACTCATTTTTTAAATATAAATTAAATTAAGATATAGCCAATTTTTTAATTTGCACTACATATCTCAGATTTCATTTTTAATTTTAATACTTTTTAGACCTTCATTTACTTTGTTTAAAAGATGAATCAAAGTGACTACATCATCAAAAGCAATCTTGTTTAAAGCCTGTCCATAAAAATTAAAAAAATCAACTTGTAACTTATCCCAAACCTTAATACCTTCGGCAGTTAGTGCGACAGTTTTTGCACGTCTGTCATTTTCATTAATGATACGTTGCACTACGCTATCACGTTCTAGTCGCTTTAAAACAGCATCTAAATTCTGACGACTCACTCCAAGATATTCAGTCAAATCTGAAAATGACATTCCTGATTTCACATGCGGTCGAGACAAAGCACCAAGCACGGCCCAATGTACAGGAGAAATACCCAATTCATTCGAGCACTGTCGGTCTAATGTATTTCCGACCTGAAACAGCCTGAAAAAAAGTCTATTGTGGGCAGAGTATAAGGATTGATCATAATTTCTTGGTATAGAATCACTCATTATAAAGACCAACCTCATGAGAAAAGCGTTTAAATAAGAAAGAGTATACCTTATAGGTATTGATCATAAAACTAATTCCTTTTTTTCTATAACCCTTAAAAAATTTATATGATGATTTTATAGTTGATATTTAAAATCATAAGTTTAAATATTTAATTCCATTCTTATATCCAGACTGAATCTGTTCTGTATGCCTGGAATATCACTCTCATCAAACCACTTAAAAATTAAATTTAAAATACCTCATGATCAAGAGTTTTACTTTCCACTTACTCCAGATGGGTTTTCATGAATTCTAATTCGGGCAGCGGTTGGCTGACGAGATGAAAAATTCAAGGTTCTTTTTCATGAAAATTTCTTTGTTCTGTAATAAGCCCGTAACTTAAGTGAAATCTAAAATTAAAAGTGGTTATATGTCAATGTATTTAATTTTTTAAAATATTATATTATTGATAATATTAAATAAAATAAATTTATAAAATTAATTTATGTAAATATGTTGACATAAAAACATTATAATCCTATTTTAGTGATTACAGGCGTTAAATGAACAATAGCCAACCAAAATTAGATAAAAATAGAGTAGGGAGACAGAGATGAAAGGGTTGAAGGATAAGGTCATTATCGTGACGGGTGGTGCAGGTGGAATTGGTTCTGCAACGTGTCGACGTCTGGCTGAAGAAGGCGCCAAAGTGGCGATCTTTGATATGAATATTGAAGCCGCAGAAAAACTGGCTACCGAGATTAATAACCAGAATGGTCAAGCTTTGGCCGTGCAGTGTGACATCACCCAAAGCGATGTCGTGGAGCAGGCCGTACAGAAAATAGAAGCAGAATTTGGGCCTGTAGACGGTTTGGTCAATAACGCAGGCTGGGATATTTTCAAACCTTTCGTAAAAAGCAATCCGCAAGAATGGGATAAACTGATTCAGATCAACTTGGTGGGTATGCTGAACATGCATTTTGCTGTACTTAAAGGCATGGTAGAGCGTAACTCTGGAAGTATTGTCAATATTGCCTCTGATGCTGCACGTGTGGGTTCTTCGGGTGAAGCGGTTTATGCGGCATGTAAGGGCGGACTGGTTTCATTTTCTAAAACACTGGCCCGTGAACATTCTCGCAACAACATCAAAATTAATGTGATTTGTCCAGGACCGACCGATACCGCTTTACTTGCAGGTGTAACTGAAGGTGCTTCAAATCCAGAGAAACTGCGTGAAGCCTTTGTACGCGCTATTCCACTTGGCCGTTTAGGTCAACCAGAAGACCTCGCTTCTTCAATCGCATTCTTCTTAAGTGATGACGCGAGCTTTATTACCGGACAAGTGCTGAGTGTTTCCGGCGGTTTAACCATGAACGGTTAAGCAAACCAGATCACAGTGATTAAAAATAAAAGTCAGATAGAGAAATACAGGAAGTAATAAAAATGATTTTTGAAGATATCTTATATGAAGTAAAAAATGGTGTAGCTTGGATCACCATCAACCGCCCAGAAAAAATGAATGCCTTTCGTGGCACCACCTGTGATGAATTAATCAAAGCCTTAAACAAGGCAGGCTATGACCGTGAAGTCGGTGCGATTATAATGACGGGTGCCGGTGATCGTGCTTTCTGTACCGGCGGTGACCAGTCTGCGCATGATGGTAATTATGACGGCCGCGGAACCATTGGATTGCCGATGGAAGAATTACACACTGCGATGCGTGATGTACCCAAACCCGTGATTGCACGCGTACAAGGTTATGCCATTGGTGGCGGAAATGTATTGGCCACCATTTGTGACCTCACCATTTGCTCAGATAAAGCGATTTTCGGTCAAGTGGGTCCTAAAATGGGTTCTGTGGATCCAGGTTATGGCACAGCATATTTAGCTCGCGTTGTCGGCGAGAAAAAAGCCCGTGAAATCTGGTATATGTGCCGTCGTTATACTGGCCAGGAAGCAGTTGAAATGGGGCTTGCCAACAAATGTGTGCCGGCCGATCAACTGGATGCGGAAGTACAGGCCTGGGCAGAAGAAATCTGTCAGCGTAGTCCGACTGCCATCGCGATTGCCAAACGTAGCTTCAATATGGATACCGCGCATCAGGCAGGAATTGCCGGTATGGGCATGTATGCACTGAAATTGTATTACGATACAGAAGAATCACGCGAAGGGGTAAATGCGCTTAAGGAAAAACGCCAACCTGAATTCCGTAAGTACTACAAATAAGGAGCATAAATAATGTCAAAAAATCCTTATATCACCGAAGATTTAGAATTCTTAGCTGAAACTGCTGAAAAATTTGCCCAAAAATTTATTGCACCCGGTTTTTTAGAGCGTGATCAGAGTCGAGTATTTGATCGTGACCTGGTTAAAAAAATGGGTGAAATGGGCTTTATTGCACCGGAACTTCCTGAACAGTACGGCGGTCAAGGGATGGGGCGTCTGGCTGCGGGGATTATTCATGAAGCCGTGGCCAAAGCCGATTTAAGTTTCTCCTATATCAACTTACTGGCTTCCCTGAATGGTCAGATTCTGGCGGAACATGGTCAACCTGAAGTGGTTGAGTCGTGGCTGAAAAAATTGACGGCGGGTGAAGCGATCTTTTCGATCGCATTAACTGAGCCGCGTGGCGGTTCAGATGCTGCCAACTTGCGTTTAAAAATCGAACGTGACGGCGATGAGTATGTTTTAAATGGCGAAAAAACTTCTATTTCCGCTGCCGATCAGGCCGATGCTTCGGTGGTGTTTGGCCGTACCGGTTCAATTGAAGATGCTGCACATGGCGTAACGGCGCTCTTGGTTCCGATGGATTTGCCGGGAATCACGACCACACGTTTTGATTGTCATGGTCAGCGTGCGATTGGTCGCGGTTCGATTTTCTTTGATAATGTGCGTGTACCGGTCAATCATCGTCTAGGTGATGAAAACAAAGGTTTCGTGCAAGTCATGCAAGGCTTTGACTTTTCACGTGCTCTAATTGGGTTACAGGTTCTGGCGGTTGCCCGTGTCAGCCTGGATGAAGCCTGGGAATATGCGGCACAACGTGAAGCTTTTGGTCAGCCCTTAACAGCCTTTCAAGGGGTTTCGCATCCATTGGCCGAGTATGAAACTCAAGTGGAAGCAGCACGATTATTGTGCCTGCAAACCTTATGGTTAAAAGATAATCATCTCCCGCACACCTCCGAAGCCGGAATGTGTAAATGGTGGGGGCCAAAATTGGCTTATGATGTGATTCACCAATGCTTATTGACCTTTGGTCATGCCGGTTATGATCGAGGTGTGATGGAACAGCGTATGCGCGATGTGCTCGGCTTCCAGATTGGTGATGGTACCGCACAAATTATGAAAACTATTATTGCGCGTAAAAAAGCAGGCCGAAAAGCAGTCCCAGCCTAATAAGAGCCACTAAATTATGTAAAGTCCTATTTCTAATTGCTCAAATGTTTATTTGAGCAATATAGCAAAGCTCTACCTAAGATTTGGTGGCTAATGTCGATATTGTGATTTGAAATAAAACAATCTGATAATTATAAATTGGAGTTATGGAATGGATTTCGATGCGGTTCTTTTACCCCCACGCAGGGAAAAAATGTTACAAGAAGGGTATTGGTTAAATAAAACGATACTTGATTCATTGAATGAAGCAGTATATCAATACCCGGATAAAGTTGCTTTGGTCAGTTATAAAATAGAAGATCAATCTGAAAAAAGCTTTACTTATCGGGAAATGCTCCATACTGCTAATAAAATTTCATTAGGTTTGAAGCGTTTAGGTGTTCAAAAACAAGATATCGTATCTTGCCAATTACCCAATTGGTGGGAGTTCACTTTATTGTATATCGCTTGTCGTCGTATAGGTGCTGTACTTAATCCGTTAATGCCAATTTTTAGAGAGCGTGAGCTTTCATTTATGTTGAAACATACCGAAAGTAAGGTGCTCATCGTACCTAAAGTCTTTCGTAAGTTTGACCATGAAAAACTCGCCTATCAATTACAGAAAAATATTGAAAGCCTAGAGCACGTCGTTGTAGTGGGTGGAGAGGGTGAGAATAGTTTTGAAAAATTATTATTAAATCACGGTCTAGATAATGACCCGCAAATCTTAAATACCCTGAATGATGTCACCATCACTGCTGACGATATTGCTCAACTTGTGTTTACCTCAGGTACTACAGGCGAACCTAAAGGGGTAATGCATACAGCGAACACCTTATTTTCCAATATTGTACCGTATGCCAAGCGTTTACATTTAAGTAAAGACGATGTGATTTTTATGGGTTCGCCAATGGCGCACCAAACCGGCTTTATGTACGGCTTGATTATGCCGGTACTGTTAAAAGCAAAAGCGGTATTGCAGGATGTTTGGGATGTAAATACTGCCATCGGTCTGATTCATAAGCATCAAGTTACATTTACCATGGCCTCCACACCATTTTTAAATGATTTATCTGAAGCGGTATTAGATACCCACCAATCTTTAGATAGCTTGAAGTTATTCCTGTGTGCGGGTGCACCCATTCCAAGCACACTGGTGCAAAAAGCACGTCAAAACATGGGTGTTAAAGTTATTTCAGCTTGGGGAATGACCGAGTGTGGGGCGGTAACGACGACTTGTCCTGAAGATGATGACGAACGTTCATTTAATACCGACGGAATTCCACTTCCTGGTGTTAAAGTTAAAATTGTTGATGATCATGGCGAGGAATTACCACCGCATCAATCGGGCACGCTCATGATTCGTAGTTGTTCGAATTTTGGTGGGTATCTGAAACGCCCACATTTGAATGAAACCAGTGAAGATGATTGGTTTGATACGGGTGATATTGCCTATATGGACGAGCATGGCTATATCCGTATTGCGGGTCGTAAAAAAGATGTGATTATTCGGGGCGGTGAAAATATTCCAGTTGCCGAAGTGGAATCATTAATTTATTTACATCCAGATATTGCCACAGTCGCTTTAGTGCCTTATCCAGACGAACGAATGGGCGAAAAAGCCTGTGCAATTGTGAAGCTAAAAGAAGGTGCTCACTCAATTAGGTTAAAGGATCTGGTTGATTTCTTGAAAGTGCATAATCTGGCCAATCAATATTTGCCAGAGCGTTTGGAAGTCTGGGATGAAATACCAATGACGCCTTCAGGCAAAATTCAAAAATTTAAGCTTCGTGACTTGTTGCAGCAAAGTGCAAAAGTATAAAAAGCGTTAGGTTCAAGAATGAATGAAAAACTTTCGTTGATAAATATCGCTGCTGATATTTATCAACAGAAAGGCTGATTAAAAAAGACGATTTTAAACAGGAATGTGGAAAAGTCCTTATTCAAAATGGAATTTTAGAATGACAAAAAATGTAAAATTTTTAGCGAAGACAACCCTTAGTTTATCGATTTTAATGCTGGCGACCTCAAGCTATGCCGCAATGACTTTAGAAGAACAAGTCACTCATCTGCAGCAGCAAGTACAGGAATTGCAGACTTTAATGCAGCAGCAAAAGCAGGCCAGTGAAAAAATTTCTGCCGAACTGCCAAAATTAAAAGAAAATACATCAGAAAAATCGGTGCTCAAAAGTGATCTGAAGCAGCTAGTGACAAAAGGGGGCGCTGAATTTGAATTGTATGGAAATGTGCGCGCCGATGCGAGTTATCAGTTCAAAGGGCCAAGCACCATGTATAACTATATTAGTGCTGTACCCTTAGAAGGCAGTGTAAATGAAGGCAATAATTCGGATAAATTTCAAAGTACCTTAAATGCAACGCGATTCGGTTTTAATTTTAAAACGCCAAAAATTGGTGATCACAGCGTTGGTGGTAAAGTCGAAATGGATTTTTTTGGAGGGGCCGGACGGGATTCCTTCCGTATCCGTCATGCATATTTAACTTATGATGAGTGGTTAATTGGTCAAACTTGGTCAAACTTCAATGCAGTTGAATATTTCCCTGAAACTGTTGATGCCTCTTTATCTGTGGGAGGGTCTTTAACGCGGGTTCCACAAGTGAAATACAGCTATCCCGTGGATAAAAATATGAATCTTGCATTTAGCTTAGAAGATTCTAAAGCTGAAACTGTAACGACATCGGGAACGCAAGATTTTAAAACAGATGCCAATGCTAAGCTGAAATTGCCATCTGCTGTTGGGCGTTTAAACTATAAATTCGAAAATGGTTCTGCACTTTCAGGGCGTGTGTTTTTAACGCAAAAAGCCACCAATCATGAAGGAAATGATGATTTCTTGGCCTGGGGTGCTGCATTAGGCGGAAAATATCAGGTTACAGATAATAC
The DNA here is from genome assembly GCF_002135195.1 of Acinetobacter terrae. Taxonomy (NCBI): domain Bacteria; kingdom Pseudomonadati; phylum Pseudomonadota; class Gammaproteobacteria; order Moraxellales; family Moraxellaceae; genus Acinetobacter; species Acinetobacter terrae. The sequence continues at coordinate 15,166 of NZ_NEGF01000009.1, read as the reverse complement.
TTTAGTGCGTTTTGATTATAATCACATCAAAGGTGATACCAAAAATGTACTCTGGTCTAATTATGCCTATGTCTTCGATGCCAATGATAAGATGAAACCCAATGAGTTTGATACGGTCACTTTAGGGTTAACACAGAAGATTACCCCTAAAATTCGTTCTACCTTAGGGTTTGGTTATATGAGAGCAAATGATAATAATAGTTTTGCCGATTTAGTACGCAATGGTAAGGATTCAACTCAAAACAAAGAGTTAAAAGAGGGTTGGATTAATATGTTCTATAATCCTGTTAAACCTATTAATTTGGGCATCGAATATATGTATGGTGAGCGAAAAACCTTTAATGATCAAAAAGGTATTGATAATCGTGTGAATTTAACGGCAATTTATGACTTTTAAACGTTATTTAGATTTTATGTGAAATTATATTTAACGGTTGATCAGAATATAATTTTGGAAAAAATAAACTAACACCTCAGTGGAAATTTAAGAGTTAGGTTTGATGTAATTGAAATTAAACACACTAAAATTTAGCTTGAGTTTATCGATTTTATTTCGCTATATGATCACACTTACAGCAAGTTTGGCTGGTGTGTCGAGGATTTACTCTGACAAGCGAGCCACCTTGCTAATGTTGCGTAAGCGTCCGGTGAACCGAGTTCCTATTTTTAATTTGGATTGGGTTTGCAGCGATGTGGCCGCAATTCTTCAATCTGGCTGATTTTCTGTGTCGGCATCTTTTCAGCACATCACTTAAATAGGCATATGGATCCAGGCCATTCAGTTTTGCTGACTGTATGAGGATCATGTTGGCTGCACATTGACCACTGCGAAGTGACCCAACAACAGCCAGTTCTTACGCCCCGAGGCTTAGGACGCATTTGGTTGTCGGCTAGTCAGACTCGGTTACCCACGTCTAACCCCTTAAAAACCGTGCATGCGAGTTTCCCAGCACACGGCTCAAGCCTCTGCTAATGCGCCATTGGGCACCCGGTTATACATCGTTGACATTGGCACATTGCACATCCCTTGGGCAATGCTGGTGGTATAGCGGCCCGTCCGTCCCACCATGACTTACCTTCACAATATGGCGGTTGTGCCATGGTGTGTTTTTGGTGACCGATTTAAGGCAGGCGCAGCAGCTGCCTACTTGCTGTAGCCACAACTCGATACATCTTGGCTCGCCCCTTTGCGCAGATAAGCATTCTTTTGTCCCCCTGCGGGAGTCAAACTGTAACTCTATTAGGTTGAAATATATATGGAGAGTTTATGATCTGATTGATTTGTACCGCATAATGTAGCGTAAAAAATAAAAGTACTATTTAGAGAATATGTATTTTATGAAAACATTTTTTCCTTGCATTTCTATTATATCTGTTACCTAAAGGTACTCAACCTTTTATATTTACAATTAAACTAAACTGAAATAAGCGGGTCATAAATTATTCATCTTGAGTATGTAAGTTGGGTAAATTTATAAAATTCAATGAGAAAATAGTGAAAAAACAACTTTCTACATTAATGATCGCTTTGCTTTCAGTGGGGATAGTCGCATGTAATGATGACAATAATGACAGCGTCAGTAATGCACCGATTAAACAAGAAGCAACCCCTAATTCAATTCAGTTGGAGCGAATGGGTACGTATGATGCACAGATATACGGTGCAAGCGCAGCGGAAATACCAGCTTATGATGCGGCAAGTAAGCGCTTGTTTGTAGTGAATGCACAAAAAGGCATGATCGATGTATTGGATTTAACTAATCCGAATCAACCTGTTTATTTACAATCCCTAGATGCAAAACAACATTTAGCCAACTCTGAAGTGAACAGTGTTGCAGTACATAATGGAATTGTAGCACTGGCAGTTCAAGCAGAACAGAAAACGGATCCTGGTATCGTGGCTTTCTTTAATGCCAAAGATGCAAGTTTTATCAGTAAAGTTGAAGTGGGTGCTTTACCAGATATGCTGACGTTCACGCCAGATGGTAAAAAAATTCTGGTCGCGAATGAGGCTGAGCCAAGTGAAGGCTATGCCATTGATCCAGAAGGATCGATCAGCATTGTTGATATCAGCGATATTAAAAATCCAAAAGCTAAAGTAGTTGGTTTTAGCGCATGGAATGACCGTAAAGCCGAACTGGTTGAGAAAGGTATTCGTATTTTTGGACCAGCTGCAACTGTTGCTCAGGATTTAGAGCCTGAATATATTACAGTGAGTGCCGATGGTAAAACTGCTTGGGCAAGTTTACAAGAAAACAATGCGATTGCTGAAATTGATTTGAGTAAAGATCAAGTCATGGATATTTTCCCAATGGGTTATAAAGACCATAGCCTTACTGAGAATGCATTAGATGCGGGTGACCGTGATAGCGGCATCAATATTAAAGCGTGGCCAGGATTAAAAGGCATGTATATGCCAGATGCGATTGCCCAATATCAGGTAGATGGTCAAACTTATTTGGTGACTGCTAATGAAGGTGATGCTCGTGAATGGCTAAAGGATGAGGCCGTTTATTTCACCACGAATGATTTAAGTTCGGGGTATGCAGAAGAGATTCGAGTCAAACATTTATTCAATAGTAAAGGCTTCCGTACTAACGGTGATTATGCGGCACATTTACGTCAGATTACTCCCGGGGTCAAAGGTGCGAAACTCAATCCAGCGATCTTTGGTGAATGTAAACTGGGTACGAACGAGGAAGTGTGTGTAAATAACTTAATTGATGATTCTCAACTGGGCCGTTTAACCATTAGCTGGACGCAAGGCTATCAGAAAGATGCGAGTGGTCAGCCTGTACTTGATGAAAATGGACTAATGACGTACAACGCGCTTTATGCATATGGTGGTCGTTCATTTAGTATTGTTGATTCTAAAACCAAAGCAATTATTTGGGATTCGGGTAATGAATTTGAACGTAAGGTAGCAGAACTGTTTCCTGAAAACTTTAATTCCAACCATGAAGAAATTGGTATGGATAACCGCAGTGATAACAAAGGACCGGAACCAGAAGGGGTTACTTTAGGTAAGATTGGTCAGAAAACTTTTGCTTTTATTGGTTTGGAGCGGGTAGGTGGAATTATGGTGTATGACATCAGTAATCCCAAAGCCCCTAAATTTGTACAATATTTTAATGACCGTAGTTTCAAGCAAGAACCTTTGTTGAACTCAGCTGGTCAGCCTGTTGTAGATAAGGATGGGATTCAAATTATGCGCGAAAAATCAGATCTAGGTCCTGAAGGCCTAGTCTTTATTGCTGCTAAAGACTCACCAAATGGCAAGCCATTACTCGTAGTTGGTAATGAAGTTAGCGGTACGACTACGGTTTATCAAATTAAAGTGATGTAAAAAACCGAATAAAAAAGGACTCATGAACTGCACTCCGAAAATTGGTTATTTTATTCTAATTTGAAGAGTGCTTTTCTCTGTCTGGGTATTCTAAAAAATTTCAACCTCAATCAGGTATAAGAGGGCGATGCTGATCTATTTAATTTTTAAATCAGTAATATTTTCAAAACATTACCTTATTTCTGAATGTGTCTAAGATCACTTAGACAACAGCTTCAATTTAAAACTGGTGTTCAAAGTTTATGAACTTATGTACTATCAAATAATCCTTCAGGGAAGGCTTTTATCCTGAGCCAGGAATATGCTGGATTTAGATTAAAAAATCAGAGCTGAAATTTAGATTTAATCAAAGCTCTGCAAAACTGATAAGTAAATTTTACGTCTTTATCAAAGTATCAAAGTATCAAAGTATAAAAGAATAGGAATACAGCTGCTCTGCCAATTGCAGTATGATGCTTTTAAACTGAACTGGAGAGGCTCTTGCGCGTTGTTCGCTATAAATCTGTGGTTATTATTATACTGCTCATACTTGCAGCGGGTTTTGCCCTGTTTCGATGGTGGCAGGGACCGCTATTGCCAGCTTATACCATTGCGTCGACGCCTCTGGTGCAAACTGTGGTGGCAACCGGGCGAGTAGCGACAGTATCACGCGCTCAGGTTGGCAGTGAAATTACTGGTGTGGTCCTTGAGCGGCTTGTACAGGAAGGTGATCAGGTTTCGCCAGGTGACCTGTTATTGGTTCTGAAATCGGATGAACTAATTGCTCAGGCGAGGCAGGCTGAAGTTGCACTGACCGAACTGGCAACCAGCAGGCGTCCACAGGTAGCAGCAGAATTAGCTAGTGCTAAAGCACAACTAGAACAGGCCAGCCGAGAAGCAGCACGTAGGCGTAATTTAGAAGCAGGAATACTGTCGGCTGAAGAAATAGAGAAGGCTGTTGAGACTGAAAGAGTGGCCCGCAACAACTTTGATGCGGTACGTTTAAGGGCGACAGCATTGGCACCGGGTCAAGTCGAGGAAGCTAAGCTTCGTGAGCAACTTGCTGCGACACAAGCTCAGCTTGCCAAAACAAAAATACGTGCTGGAGTAGCAGGTACGGTGCTGACACGCGATGTGGAGCCGGGCGATCTGGTACAGCCCGGTCGGACATTATTTACCATTGCACTGAATGGCAATACGGAAATTCGAGTGCCGCTTGATGAAAGAAATTTATCACGGCTTGCCTTGCAGCAAAATGCAGCAGTGATTGCCGATTCGTACCCTGATCAATCTTTTCCTGCCCGTATCAATTTTATTGCACCGAGTATTGATCCACAGCGAGGTACGGTAGAGGTTCGGTTAGCGGTTGATCCAGTACCCGACTTTCTACGTCAGGACATGACTGTCTCGGTCAATGTCGAAACTGACAGACGTGAGCGAGCATTGACCATCCCTAATGATGCTTTAAGCAGTATAAAGGGAAATAAGGCAGTAGTGCTGTTGGTGCGTGATGGAAAAATACAGCATCAGCAAGTTACCTTAGGTTTACGTGGCTTAGCCATGTCGGAAGTGGTTTCAGGTTTGAGTAAGGGTGATCATGTACTTGCCGATGCCGAATCCTCATTAAAAGAGGGAGCGCGGGTACGCTTAAAACTGCAAAAAATACCATTGAATAATCAAGCTGGTGACACAGACAGCAAAAATGAATTACCGGTGAAATTCGATTGAAAAACTTTTTCGGGCGGCTTTGGACCGAGTGGACGATCGCAATCAGTTTTTTGCGCGAGGGCCGTGCACAGTCCATCATGATCACTGTGGGCGTCGCAGTGGGTGTGGCGGTAATTGTGTTTATTAGCGCTTTAATTCAAGGATTGCAGTCGAATATTGTCGAACGTACTTTGGGAACACAGGCGCATATTCGTTTGCTGTCACCGGATGAGGTGAATCAGATTGTGCGGCCTGCAGCCGGTACTGTACAGTTGCTGCAGGAAGATAAACGGGCACAGCGGCTGCGCTCGATCAATAACTGGCAGCAGATTACCGAGACCTTGGATCATTTACCCATATTGACTGCTGTTTCACCCGTAGTGTCTGGACCTGCCTTTGTGCAACGCGGTGATGCAGTCGAATCGGTCGCATTGGTAGGTATCAATCTAGAACGTTACCAACAGATCATCCCGCTGAAAGAATATTTGCAGAGTGGTCAGTTACGAGTGGGTGCTGACGAGGTACTGATTGGCAGCCAGTTAGCCAAAGATCTGGGAGTACAAGTCGGGAGTAAGTTACGATTAGATACCGGTCAGGAGAACAGTGCCGTGGTCAATATCTCCGGGATATTTGAACTGGGGGTACGCGAACTGGATGCGCGTTACGTCTATCTGGACTTAAAACAGGCACAATCGCTACTCAGTTTGCCTGGGGGAGTCACGGTGATTGACCTGACCATCGCAGATATTTTTGAGGCAGATAACATTGCTGCACAGATAGGACGCTTGACCTCATTAAAAGCCGAAAGCTGGATTGAAACCAATGCCCAGCTTATGAATGCGATTACAGCGCAAAGCCTGTCGACCAATATGATTATTGTCTTTGTGGCGATTTCTGTGGCCTTTGGGATCGCCAGCGTCATGTCGGTCAGTGTGGTGCAGCGAACCCGGGAAATTGGCATTATGCGTGCGACAGGTGCGACCCAATCACAAATCTTACGAATTTTCTTATTTCAGGGTGCAATATTTGGCTTGCTGGGTTCGGTTCTAGGTAGTGCTGCCAGTTATGTGTTGGTATGGGTATTTAATACTTTTGGTCCAGGTTTATTTTATATTCCTGTGTCTACAGAGCTAGTGATGCTGGCAGTGTTACTTGCTACACTGACTGGCGTGCTGGCTGCAGCTGTACCATCGCGCCGGGCAGCCGCACTCGATCCAGTGGAGGCGATTCGTCATGTCTGATCAGTCTCAGGAAGTGTTACGTCTGGAAGCACTGCGTAAATCTTATAATATTGGTCAGCCCAATGAGGTGGAAATATTACATGGGATTGATCTGTGTATTGAGCGCAAGGATTTTGCTGCGTTGATTGGTCCGTCTGGTTCGGGTAAAAGTACCTTGTTGAATATTCTGGGCTTGCTGGATAAACCCAGCAGCGGTGAGCTTTATTTACTGGGTCATGCGACGAGTAGTATGGATGATGCCGGACGCACTACGTTACGTGGCAACAGTATCGGGTTTGTTTTTCAGTTTCACTACCTTATCCAGGCCTTTACCGCCTTAAATAACGTGCTCATGCCGTTGATGCTGACTCAGGGCAAACCCGATAAGCTTGCACTACAGCGAGCGCGTGAATTGCTTGCTGCGGTGGGTTTGGAAAAGTTTGCCGACCGTAAACCCAATGAACTCTCGGGTGGTCAGCAACAGCGGGTGGCGATTGCCCGGGCTCTGATCACTCAACCCGCGTTACTGTTAGCGGATGAACCTACAGGTAATCTTGATACTAAGACAGCTGCAGAAATGTTTGAACTATTTCGTAAAGTACATTACGAACACGATTGTGCTGTGCTGCTGGTCACCCATGATCCGCGCCTGTCAGCAACCTGTGATCGAACTATTAATCTGGTGGATGGTCGTATTGAAAGTGATTTGAGAAATAATAAATCAGATGTGTCATCTCGAGTGCCAAGCGATAAGAGCGACGGGGAGTGACCACTTTATTATTGCTGTTTATCATAAGTTCTTATAATCACATGTTGCTGTATAGCGATTTAATCAATATGCAAAGCTGATTTGTCACGTGAAGCAAAAAAACTTCATTTTTAGCAGGTACCAATGTACTTGTACTTTTAGTGAGCATTATCCTTGAGCTAAAGGAGAATGCTCACTAAAAGTGTTCAAACTGTACGGTTCTTCGCTGCACTACTCGTTATCCCCTAGTTTAACCAGACGCTCATGGGCCTCATCTGCTTTCCCGCTACATGAATTTCAAAGCTATTATTGACGGTTATGTTTATTTAATTCAATTTTTACAATAAAACTATTCAATCAACCTGGTTCTGTAGATAAGTATATCTACCTATATAAGTAGGCATTCTTATAGGTACTGTCAGCACTTTCCTTATTTAGTTACATGATTTTGATTATCAGTCCTTAACTTTTGCCTGATAAAAACACTGATTCATCCTTATATTTCGCAGGCATGTTCTCGGACTAGATTAAGTCATGAACTTAGTGGGGGTTAAACCCTCTATTGAGGAAGACTTAACGATCTGAGGGATTGCTGCAAATGATAGCTAAATATCTAAAATCGATAGCATTAATGACAAGTCTTTTGAGCTGTACGCCCTTTATATTTGCAGCTGAAAATGGCGGAAGTGCTTATCCTGATGGCACAGAAAGCTTTTTTGGTGGTGCAATGCCACCTTCAGGTACGTATCTGGTGAATTACAACCAGTTTTACTCGGCAGACAAATTCAAAAACGACCATCCTGTATTTGATGATTTCAAACTTGATACTTTTGCAACTGTTGCACGCGGTATCTATGTCAGTGACAAAACATTCTTAGGTGCTTCTTGGGGCATGCATGCCTTCCTGATCTATGCAAATGCCGACATCACTTTGGGCGGCGGGCAGGATGACAAAACGGCTCTAGGCGATGTCATTATCGATCCATTCCTGTTGGGCTGGCATAAAGGTGACCTGCATGTCGCTACAGGCGTGGATTTTTATATTTCTGTGGGGTCTTACAACAAGAACAAGCTCGCAAATATTGGTCGTAACTACTACACCATTCAACCGATTGTTTCAGCGACTTATCTCAACAAACAAGGTATCGAGGTTTCCACCAAGTGGATGTACGACATCAACTTTGAAAACAAGGACACCAATTACCAATCAGGCAATGCGCTGCATGTGGACTATATCGTTGCCAAACACATGGGGCCGCTTGCAGTGGGCGTAGGGGGGTATGTACATCGCCAGCTTGAAGGTGACTCCGGTGAAGGCGCAATTCTCGGTGACTTTAAAGCCAAAGCAGCAAGTATCGGTCCGCAAGTGCGCTATCAATTTGCTAAAGGCGTCGCTGTTGCAGCCAAATACCAAAAAGAATTTGATGTAGAAAACCGACCGGAAGGTCAAAAGTTCGCAATCGATCTCACCATTCCATTTTAAGAATCAGCCATTTAATAATATAGGGGAAGACTATGAAAATTGAAAATCAAGACTATGCATTAGGCAGTGCCAACGCTGTTGATTATCTGATGGTGAATGAATTCTCAGGCGGTATTGTCGGTCCTAGCCAACGCATGCTTGGTCCACTAAAAAATGGTGGCACACTGAAAACGGGTACACCGCCGGGCTGTTGGGGTCCAATGATTACCCCTGCATTTCAGGGCGGTCATGAAGTGACATTGCCTGTGTCTATTGAAGGTGCTGAAGTTGGCGATGCTGTAGCCTTAAAAATTAAGAAAATGAAAGTGACGTCGATTGCAACTTCTTCAGGTGCGATGAGCTTCGTTGAAGGGCGTTACCACGGCGACCCGTTTGTGGCGAAATACTGTAGTGCTTGTGGTACTGAACAGCCGACAAGTTATGTTGAAGGCATTGGTGAAGATGCGATCCGTTGCAAAAACTGTGATGCAGAAGTCAGTGCTTTTGAATTTTCACACGGCTATGTGATCGTGCTTGATGAGGAAAACAAAGTCAGCCTGACTGTGAATCAAGAGATTGCCAACAAACTTGCCGGCAATGCCAATGAATTGGCCGCTCAACATTCAATTTTGTCACTGGCACGTGCCGATATGCCGGGTGTGGCAGCGCATAAACTCTTCGGTAAATTAAACAGATTGGACTGAATCAGGCAGTCTTCAACATGACGTACAATTCTTGAGGCTGTGGGCTCTGAAACCCCGTAACTCGTCGCAACGTGAAATAAGGTTCGGTATTCCCGCCAATAGCTTAGACAGAGCAGAACCTGATCCTCCAGGCTTAACTTGGGCGGTCTGCCTTTGGCAGGGACGTGCTTTTTAATTGCTCAACCATTACATAGAAGGTTGACCATCAGATGCTGGTGTATCGCTTGAACTGAGGATCAGAAAACTTCTTTGAGTCGATGTATTTATGCGTAAATTATGCATGAATACGGTAAATTTTTGGGTATAGATAATAGTTAAAAGATGCTCATCTTTTGACTTGTGAAAGAGATCTAACAATTTGAATTATTACCTTATTTTGACAGCAGAGTTGATATTAATAAATATCAACGAAATCTAGTTACAGATTGATATTTAGACACAAGATAATACTATCTCTTTTTTTTGCATACGTGCATTGTAATTGGGTTCGTTAAAAATTGGCAATTTTATAATTTTAGAAAAGGATGAATAAAAATGACCAAGCAAAAACACCCAAAAGATGAATCAGAATCTAAAGAAACTGAAGATCTGGTGAGTCAAGATGACAGTCAGCCGCAAAAGAATCCTAAAGACAAATCTGATGAGCATGAAAAGCATAAATCAAGCCACTATCATCAGCACCATGATACAACAAGCAACTATAAACCACCCCATTGAACAGAATTGATCCGCATCGATATTAATGCCGTACAAATGTAAAAGAAATGCATCCCATTATCCTGCTCGCTTATCTCAGGACAGGTCACATCCAATGGCCTGTCTGGTACAGGCAGTCACAAATCAATAATTTCAAAGCATTCTTATCAAATGCTGAGGTAAGTCTATTTAAAAGCCTTGTTGAGACAGTGATTGAGCGCTTGAAGGGTACATTCGGTTTGATCAGCACAAAGCAAAGATCTATTTCTGTTTATTTGAGCAACATATATGCTTCATTATGTGTATATCAATTATGTCAAAAGAATAAGCTCAGGATTTTCATCAAATAGCTTTATCCATTATTCGGGTTAAATAAATGATTTAAATATTAGGGACTGTTCTCATTTGTTGAAAATGCCTTTGCCCTATTAAAGCACTTTCGTGGTATTGCAACTCGTTTTGAAAAGTTAGCTCGTAATTATAAGTCCATGTTGTTCTTGGCTTGTTTGTTTATTTGGTGCAAAGTCAAATGAGGACACGCCCTAAATCACCCTGAATAACGGATAAGAAATTGACTTGAAAAAGGTGTTACCAGAGTCATTAGTTGAGTTACCAAACCTAACTACTCACTGAACAAACTCCCTCTGATTAAGTCGCAGCTGAAGGGCTGCTTTCTAACTGATGTACGGCATCATCGACACTTTGTGAATGATAACTAGACTGGGGAAATAATGGACTGTTTACATACAATAAGGTTTGTGCGACTGAACGACGTACTCGTGCCAGTTGCAGGTCAATCCGCTGCTCTTGCAAATGCTCAGCCAACGATAGCAACTCTTCAATACTGGTACTATCAAGGCTTGGACATTCTTCAAGATTCAAAATCACATGTTTATAATTTTGCTCAGAAACCTTCTTTAGAATCGCATGACAGATTTTTTCTGCATTGGCAAAAAACATGGGATGATCAGGCCGTGCAATTAAAATAGCATAAGGTGCTACAGCTTCAGGAAAACGGTTTATGTCAACAAAATCATGCCCACCATCTAGACGTCCAAGCCATGCAATTCGAGGGACAGAGTAGCTTTTCAATAACATTAAAACGCTCACAATCACCGCAATCAATAAACCATTGAGCACCCCAAAAATAATCACCGCCCAAATCGCAATAATCGACAACAACCGATCTTTATGCCAAATAAAATACTGCTTAAATGGTGCAAAACGAATATGTCCACTTACTGCATACATCACAATACTCGCTAAAACTGGCTCAGGAATATTGGCGATATACTGACGAAAATACAGCAAAAAAATCACCACTGTCAGTGCTGCCACCCATGCCGATTTTTTGCTTTTTGCCCCTGCAGACTCATTGGCTGAAGTTGCTGAATAGCCTGCACCAACCGCCATTCCCTTAAATAATCCTGAGCAAATATTACTCACCCCTAATGCAATCAGGTCACGGTTTGGCTCGCTTGAATCATTGTATTTTAGGGCAGAGGTACGAATTGAAGTATAAGATTCGGCATAAATAATCAGAGCGACTGCCAACGAAATTTCAACCAGTTGCAACCAACTATTCATATTCAAATGAGGTAAGCTAACACTCGGTAGAACAAACTCAAAATTCCCAACAGATCTAATTCCCCATTCTTGGATATACCCCATAACATCTAAACCAATACCTAAAATAATCAGCAACAAAGCCACTGGAATAGTTTTATAGCGCTGTGTGAATTGTAGAGTGAAGAAGACACAGAGTCCCATACTCAAAGCATGCCAGTTCCAGGTCGAATAGGCTTGTAACATTTCCCATAACTGATGAAAAAAATCATTGTGTGCAGGATGTACCTGTAATACTGACGGGAGCTGTTTAACCACAATGCTGAGTGCCAAGCCAAAGGAAAAGCCTTTCAGCACAGGTTTTGCAATAAAATGCGTCACCTCTCCAAGCTTAAACAACCCTGCAATCACCAGTAAAATACCCGATAAAAATACCACTGCATATGCCAGACTTGCCCGTTCTGGCGAAGAAAACATCACTATGGTTGCCAAACCTGAACTCATGACTGCGGCAGAAGATGATGTCGAAGACACAATTGCAAGACGGCTATTCCCGATCAGACCATAAAGTACTAAACCCAGCACTAGCGCCACCAAACCGCTTTGCGGTGACAACCCTACCAGATTGGAATAGGCTACTGCTTCAGGCAGCAGCAAACCTGCGATAGATAATCCCGCAATCACATCAGAAATCGGGATGTTTTTAGCAGCGGTCATACATTTGCCAAATCTTGTACAGTCAGTGAAATAATCTGGCAAGGAATGAGAGCATCTTCATCATGTAGATACACCGCACATAATCGATGATAACCATCCGCGATAATTAAATGGCGTCGTCCTAAATCACGTACCAACAATAAAGGTGAAAGTGCTTTGTTCTGCTCAATTTTGCTCAAATCACGTGCCACATGAAAATTGTGCTCATCGAGTAGTGGAAGCTGTGCTGCACGAAAAATATCTTTGGCTTTAAACTGAGTTACTGTTTCGACTTGTAACTGGCTCACCAGTTTTTCAACCTGTGAAGGATGCAACACCAAACACAAATAAGACCTCGCAGCAGGATAATCATGTGCTTCTGGCTGCTCGAGCCAGACAATTGAATGCTTAGGTTTTTTATTATTACTATCCATAGTTTCAGATTACTTATTATGACTATAAATCAGCTGACAGCATAACAAATCAGTCGAATAAAAGTCTGTAAAAAAGTGGTTTTACTGAGGACTTGATTACCCGCTAAATATTGATCACGATTTGAATAAATCGTAATGATTAGATAGGGTCCATACCAGCCCCCATTAGGTGTTTTTTGTCAAAAAATCACTGATTCGATCAAGATATAATAATATTTTAACTAATCCTGTTATTCGCCCATTTGAGTTATTCAAAAAAAGTATCTATTCTGAAATTGCAGATTCAGCAATAGGTAAAATTCATTTTCTGGATAAGCATCCGGTTAACCCCTTGCTTAATTTCAATTTTAGGCGAGCTTCCAGTGATGTGGTAGCAGTTCTTCAATCTAGCTCATTTTCTCCGTTGGCAGTCTTTTCAGCACATAACTTAAATAGATATACGGATCCAGTCCATTCAGTTTTGCTGATTGGATTGAAGTCATAAAGTTGGTGGCTTGCAAGCTGTATTATATTGATTTTATAATATTTTTAAAATTTATAGCTATTTATTTTAGTTTTAATCTCTAATTCAGTTAGATTGTATTTTATATAATATCAGTATCTGACATTCAGGAAAAATCATGAACAATAACTATCCAAAACCTATAATAATAATGCACTGGATTACCTTTGTTTTAGTTGTAATTGTATATTTGACGAGTGGAGATCCAACAAGAACAGGCTTGCAGGGCCAGATTCATGTCGTAGGTGGAATTTCAATATTTATTTTATTTTTCGTGAGATTAAGTTTTGTTTTTATCTATAAAAGAAGTATTCCTCAAAATGAGATAATTAGTTCGTATCAAATCAAATTATTTAAAATTGTCAGATTTACGCTTTACTTAAGTTTATGTGTCGTTCCAATAGCGGGCTGGCTTGCATTATCGAGTTTGACTGATAACTTCCAAGTATTCTCTTTAAACTTGCCACTTTTAAGCAGTGTTAAAGATCTTAAATTTATTGCTGAATTACATCAATTTTTAGGTAACTTTTTTATTGTAATTGTAGGTTTGCATGCCTGTGCTGCATTAATCCACCATTTTCTTTTCAAAGATAATGTATTAAAAAGTATGCTTTTTAAAAAATGAAGTGATTCAGATCTAAAACTATAAAAAATAGCGATATTGTTCACCCAGAACAACATGCTTTATCGATATAAAGCATGTCAAATATTTCTATAGAGCTATTATCTATACCCCTCATGGGGTTGGACGTGTTCAGATTATATAAAAAAAGAGATCTTACGCCACCGCAACATTAAATAATGATCCGATCCAAGCACTGAATAACATGGCGATAATACCCCAAATCATGACCCGAATTGAACCTCTCCAAATACTTGCACCGCCAGCATAACTGGCCAAGGCCCCCATAATTCCGAGGCTTAATACCCCAATCAGTATGACGCCTTTCTCCAGGTATTGCTCAGGCAAAAGTATAATTGAAATTAAAGGAAATAATGAGCCTATAGTAAATGCAATGGCTGAAGAGAATGCAGCGCGAAAGGGCTGGGCAGAGGTATGATCTGAAATACCAATTTCATCACGAGCATGTGCATCTAAAGCATTGTGTTCAGTCAGTTGTTGCGCGACTTCTTGTGCTAAAGCGGGTTGCAGTCCCCGCTGTATGTAAATATTCTTTAGTTCATTTAATTCATGTTCAGGATGGCGTTGTAGTTCACGTTCTTCCATCTCCAGATCATTCTTTTCAATGTCTTGTTGTGATTTAACGGAAATATATTCACCTGCAGCCATCGAGGCGGCCCCAGATATTAATCCGGCAACACAAGTCACCAGTAAAGTATGGGTGGATGCTCCACTGGCTGCTATTCCGACCACGAGACTTGTTACTGAAATAATCCCGTCATTTGCCCCCAGCACAGCTGCACGCAACCATCCCGCACGTTCGATGTAATGTTTTTCAAGATGATAAGAATGGCGCACAAGGTATATCCTTTTTTGTTATCATGCTGATTATAGTTAAATTTATTTCATTTGTAGACATTATTATTGGCTAATTTCAAAAACCGTGCTTAACAAGAGGGGCGAATAGTTAACAGCTCAGCATCCTACATCACACGTACATGTTAAAAATAAAAGGCTTTTATCAATAATCTTGATTACCATAAACCTTTGTCTTCAATGCTTCAGCGTTTATTGGGGTGCTGATGTAGTAAAACCAGCTCAATTCTCTAAACCTCCTAAATTGATGGTTTTAGTGGTAGGAGAAACTGCACGCGCTGAAAGTTTTTCATTAAAGGGCTACGCAAAAAATATTAGGGCGTGTCCTCATTTGGCTTTGCACCAAATAAACAAGCAAGCCAAGAACAACATGGACTTATAATTACGAGCTAACTTTTCAAAACGAGTTGCGATACCACGAAAGTGCTTTAATCGGGCTAAGGCATTTTCAACAAGATGCCTTAAGCGATAAAGATAGTCATCAAAATCTACGTTTGGCTTTCTGCTGTTTGATTTTCTTGGAATAATAGGAGTCATCCGATGATTACGAGCGACTTCACGAATATGCTCTGAATCATAACCTATATCTGCAATTAAATAGTCGGCTT
>NZ_NEGF01000008.1:0-147271 GCF_002135195.1 Acinetobacter terrae | reverse complement strand
TCATCGCCAGCTCATTATTCCGAAAATCCCCCTCCGCTATAAAGCAGAGGGGGTTTTTTATGCATAAAAAAGAAAGCAAAAAAGAAGGCTGCCGTAATAAGATCAAAGATGAAGAGAAACTCGAATCCTGTTTTTATTCCAGCTGCCGTCGGGCATGTTTAAAGGCCGTTCTGAGGCCTTCTTCCAGGGTGGGATGGTAGAACGGTTTATCCAATATCTCATCCAGGGTTAAGCCTCCGGAGATCATCCAGCATAATAGATGTGCCATATGTTCAGCAGACTCAACAAACAGTTCGCTTCCTAAAAATTTTCGTGTTATTTTATCAATATAAACTTCAATAGCACCTTTATTTTTACCCAAAACTATCGCCCGACCCTGTGTTTCATATGAGACAAAGCCAGTGACAAATTCAATTTTAGATTGAGTAAGCTGTTTGAAACTCTGTCCCACAATAGCCATTTCAGGCTGACTAAAAACAATACCAAGTGGAGTAAGAGTTTTGATATTTTTAAGTTCAGGAAAGTTTAGGCAATTATGAACTACAGTTCGTCCTTCGTGAGCAGCTTCGTGCTGAATTGGAGAATTGGTATGGGCATCGCCAATAATGAAGATTGGATAATCAGCTAATTGTTTAGTGTGCGTATCAACAGGAAGTTTTTTTAGATCAGTAAATTTAGAATCAATACTTTCTAGACTTAAACTGTTTAAATAACTGTTACGTCCTGTCGCCACCAATAAATAATCGGCAGTAAAACTGCTTTGAGTTCCTTTTTCTGTGTAATTAATTTTAACTTTATTACGAAATTTGCTGACTTGTTCTGGTAGTACTTCAAACTTGATATTTAATTCTTCACTTAAAGTATTCTGAGCAATCTTCTGTAGTTCTGGGCTTGTGAGCGAGCCAACTTTACGACTACGTGCAAAAACAGTCGTTTTAATCCCTAAACGTTGCATGGCTTGTGCTAATTCAATAGCAATAACTCCACTACCGATCACTGCTAATGATTTTGGTAAAGTCTCTAGTTCAAAGATTTGATCAGATGTAATGAGCTTATCCCTAAGTTCATCTTTCCAATCGCTATTAATAGTGGGGGTAGATCCAACAGCGATAATAAAACTTTTAGCTTGGTAGTGTTGTTGATTAACTTGAACCATTTTTGAATCGATGAAATGGGCTTTTCCAGAGATTTTATGGGCATCATCCCAACTATTAACTTCTTTTAACGTTGCATGGGTAAAGCGATCACGTAGCTCCCTTACATGTTGCATCACTTGAGAAGTATCCATTTTAGCTGAAACCCTTAATGCAACTTCTTGAGCATGTTGAATTTCATGCATTCTGTTGGCTGTGGA
Source organism: Acinetobacter terrae (assembly GCF_002135195.1). Taxonomy (NCBI): domain Bacteria; kingdom Pseudomonadati; phylum Pseudomonadota; class Gammaproteobacteria; order Moraxellales; family Moraxellaceae; genus Acinetobacter; species Acinetobacter terrae. Next base: position 145,917 of record NZ_NEGF01000008.1, on the reverse strand, counting down.
GATAAGTACTTTACTTGGCATACAACCGACACGTGCACATGTGGTATCCCAAGGACCATCATTAATAATAAGAATATTTTGGGTGTGCTTTATTGCTTCTTTATATGCAGATATTCCTGCAGTACCAGCACCGATAATAATGATGTCGTACATAAAATTAATTTTTCTAAAGAGACGTGAATTCACTATATAAAAAAACCCTCACTAAAGAGGGTTTCCTTGCAATTATTTACACTTAATATTTCAAACCACTTGGTTGAGTTAAGCTTGTAGTTATAACTTTATTATTGTTTGTAGAAGTACCTTTAAACGAAATTTTATTAATAACATGTTCAAATGTTAAAGAGCCTGTTTGTAACAGTTTAAATTTGAAAATATTCGAGCCTGTTAGTTTTATGCTTCCGTTAAGGGACTGAGTGTTTAATGAAGGAGTTTCATTTTCTACTCGTGTACCATCAATGGCTGTTACATTGGCTAAAATAGCTCTTGCTCTCCTGATGCTCTAATTCGATAGCTCGAAGAGCTATTTGTATCACCTGGTACTGAATTTAATGTAAATGATACAGGCTCAGCAAAGGATACGTTAGGATTATCATTGATTAATACATTAAAGCCGGAACCGGATTCAAACATAAATAATTCACCATCATTGGATGTTAAATCTTTATATGTACTAAATGCCCCTGTAGTAACTTCCTTTTCAACAGGTTGATTTGTTACAGGATCTATTGTTGTAGTAGTTACAGTAATTTTATAATCACTTGTTGCGTCATTAATTAAAATAAACCGTTTTTGAGAGGTTTGAGTAAGCCCCCATGATTGTTCAAATGGATATGAAAATGCACCAGTGATAGTAACATCATGGAAGTTCTTGTCTCCATTTTCATTCTCAAAAATAAAGATACGAGTTTTAGCTTGATAGCCTTCTAAATTAGGTGAAACATCATCACTCTTTAATTTAATGTTTTTTAGATCATCAGCAGTTATATCATAATCCCAATTATCATAACCATTCACTAAGCCTTTAATTTCATTGCCTGTAAATGAATAGCATGCTCGATAATCACTTGTACTTTTTTCAAAACACTTAGAACGATAATGAGATGAAAAATTATTTAAATTTATTTTTCGTATATCTAAAGTTAATTGTAATGGGCCTTGGGCGAATGTATCTAAAGCATGATCAATATAACCTTTAGCAGAGTTTGCATCAGTAGGATCATAATTCCCAAATAGGAATTGACCTTCACGTTTTAAAATATCAAGTTCTGCTTTAACTGTTTCTATAGGAGTTGGTGTTTCAGGTGTTGTTGTTTAATTATTTTGTTTAGAATCAGCATTATTATAATAACCATCACTACCCCCCCCGCATGCAACTAATAAACTTGCCAAAGCTAGCGCTAAAGAGCTTTTTATAGAACCCATATCTTACCTCAAAAAATTATGTTATGTATTAAATTTGTTTATATTGGTTAAAGATAACACACATAAAAAATGGCGCAAAGAGCGCCATATATATTATTTTGATGTTTAAATGCTCGTCCCCACACTCACCCCAACCGTAGGTCGAACATTCATCGAGCTACATCCAACCATGACACATGAAATAAGCAGTAGAAAAATTATTTTATTCATTAAGCAATCCTAATTTTTTCGCTTCATTAAATAATATTGAAGAGCGTGTACGACTTCGACATATCATTAAAATTGGTTTTGGAAGCTCATTATAATATTTTGCAAATACAATCACGTCTGTTTTAGAAACTTTACCGATTGATAATCTGTTGATAAATAACACTAACATGATCTTGTTCGGCAATATTACGCAATTGATTGACGGAAACCAGATTGCCTTGTTCCTGATCAGGACGATTCACAATGACGGATCTAAAACCTTGATGGATCAAAGTTTCAAATTTGTTTGCCGTCATTTGACCTGTAACACTTACAGAGGAATTTAAACTACGGGTTAAATCAGTAGTTTCTGCAAAAATCGGTGTATTGCAGGCCAAACTTAAACTAAATAAAGCACTATAAACAACGTGCTTAATCATCCAGTAAATCCATTTGTTTTGCGATTTGATATAAATTATTTGAGCGATTACCCGTACGACAAAACATCAACACTGGTTTGGGAAGTTCATTGAAGTGATTGGCAAAAGTACGTACATCGACTTCAGTAATTTGACCCGCAACGACAGGTTGGAAAACGTAATCTAAACCGGCATTGCGTGCAGCTTCTTCAATTTGTGCACTTGTAGGTTGTTCTGGACCACCTTCCATATCCGGACGGTTGTTGATAATCGATTTAAAACCTTTCTCAGCAACTTGTGCTACTTGTTCTGGGCTAATTTGACCTGCAAAGCCGACATTTTCACTCATTTCGTCACTCCATAATTCGTTAAATAGATTTATGCTTTATGATAGCATTAAGCTGAAACTGGAGCTTAATCTGTTGAAATTTTTATAAGCGATTACAACCATAAAATAACGCAATGGAGCGCGTATGCATTCCTATATAGTTGAACCACTGTATGTAAATAGTGGGCAAGAGGTCATTGCTGCAGATTTTTACCGTCCCAAAACTGAACACAAACCTGCTGTCATTATTATGGCGCATGGTTTGGCAGCGTTACGTCAATTTAAACTGGTTCAGTATGCCAAGCGTTTTGCTCAAGCCGGTTATGCAGTGGTATTGTTTGATTATCGTTATTGGGGCGGGAGTACGGGGCGTCCACGTGAATTGGTGTCGATTCAATCTCAATTAGAAGATTGGCGAACCATGATTGCGCATATTTTAGAGCGAAAATCAGTAGATACGCGACGGATCGTACTTTGGGGTACCTCTTTAAGTGGAGGGTATGTCTTAAATTTGGCTGCAGAATTAAAAAATGTTCAAGCCGTAATAGCTCAAATCCCCTTCGTGGATGGAACAGAAAGTGCCAAGCTTTACCCTTTACAACAACTACCGAAAGCATTAAAAATATCAAGTCAGGACTATATGGGTGCAAAAGTGGGCATGTCTCCAAAAACCTTGCCTGTCGTAGACAAAAAGGGTTTATGTTTTATGCCGACAGCCGATAGTTATGACGGATATTTATCCATTGTCAATCCAGATTATTACTGGAGCGGAGAGATTCCAGCACGGATCTTTTTTAATTTAATGCGTTACCGTCCTATTCAGGATGTGCGTAAAATTAGTGTGCCTGTTTTATTTATTGCTTCCAAGCAAGATAGCCTGATTCCACTTGAGTCGAGTCGTGAAACAGCAACCAATATTGCACCTTATGTACAATACCATGAGTGGGATATGCAACATTTTGATATATATCATGGTCAATGGTTTGAAAAAGCGATATCTACCCAATTAGAATTTTTACATCAACATATTGGAGTGAGCTAAATGATTATTGTATGTCCTGCGTGTGGTGCTAGAAATAGAGTGCCAGAAGATAAATTAGAGGCAAATCCAAACTGTGGTCAGTGTCAACATGCGCTTATTCCTTTAGCTCCAATTGAGTTGAATGAGCACAATTTTAGTAACTTCGTCACTCATAGTGAATTGCCTGTGCTCATTGATTTATGGGCAGAATGGTGTGGTCCTTGCAAGATGATGGCCCCTCATTTTGAACAAGTGGCAAAACAAAATCCGAGAGTGATTTTTGCGAAAATTAATACCGAAGAATCACCGCGACTCAGTGGTGCTTTTAGTGTACGGAGTATTCCGACATTAGTTTTGATGAATAAAGCCAACGAAATTGCTAGAATAAGTGGTGCTTTACGATCTACAGAGCTGCAACAGTGGCTAGATCAACAATTGAATGCCAAAACTGGGAGCTAATGTGTCAGATACTTATGTAAAACCTGAAGGAACCCTTTCCCTTCAAACCATTGCAATGCCAGCAGATACCAACTGGAGTGGTGATGTCTTTGGTGGGTGGATTGTTTCACAAATGGATTTGGCAGGTGCAATTCACGCAGAGCGTTTCAGTAAAGGGCGCTGTGCAACCATTTCGATTAATCAAATGACTTTTCTGGTTCCTGTAAAAGTCGGTGATGTGATTAGTTGCTATACCAAGATTTTAAAAGTGGGTAATACCTCAATTCAAATGCAAATTGAAGTGTGGGACAGCCATGACGATTCACGTGAACCGATCCGTGTGACAGAAGGGGTATTTACCTTTGTTGCGGTAGACGTGAAAGGTGGAAAGCGTCAAATTCCAGATGATGTAAAACAAAAATATTTAGCATCGCAACCAGCGTAATAATCAAAGAAAAAAGCCCAATCATGATTGGGCTTTTTTATATTTTGAATTTTTTAAAACAGCATCTGGTTTATTTTGAGCTAAGCAATTTTTTACAGAAGTAAAAATTCGTCACTTGATTTAGCTTTAAGTAACGAAAATTAAAAATTAAATTATCTTTTTAATTGTGACTTGGATACCCAAGCCCACAGCATTTCGCATTGAATCGGCTCTTCACCTGATTCATCAGTAACCTTTACGGCAACCAGCGTTTCACCTTTTTCAGTGCTTTGCATTAATTTTTGCTGATCATCGGTGAGTGTTGCAGTGGCAGTCATGGCACCTTGGGTTGGACGTTTAAAATCGATTTTTAAACTTTTGATGAGCACAATACAGGAATCAGGAACATTCATGCCAGTGACAAAACCGGTGGCTGTTTCAGCAATCAGCGCCATGGCACAGGCATGTACCTGACCAATATGGTTCTGCATCGCACGATGGTTTTCGATTTTCACCACCACTTTGGCGTGGCTCACTTCGAGATAGCGAATATTGGCGCTACCCACCATCGGCACGACCCGACCAAACGCTTTGCTCCACAGTGTACTGCGAATACCTTTGGGTAATTTAGCGGTTGCTTTAACCAGTTTTGATAAGCGATTGGTCGGTGTCATGAAGTTCCTCGACTTTTTATTGCATCAATGCATTAATCTTTAAAGTTATTAAACTGCAAAGGCACACCAAATTGTTGTTCTTTTAAGAATGCCATAATTTGTTGCAAAGTATCGCGCTTCTTGTCAGTTACACGAATCTTGTCGCCTTGAATAGAAGATTGCGCTTTAATGCCGCTTTCTTTAATGGCTTTATTAATTTTTTTTGCAGTATCAGAGTCAAGACCATCTTTAAGCTTAATCACTTGAATGACATTTTTACCTGAAGCGGTCATTTTTTGTGGATCAAGCGCTTGAATATCAACTTTACGTTTAAAGAAATGATTTTCCAGCATGCTATACACCTGTTCACATTGGAAATCACTTTCTGTGGTAATCTTGATTTCTTTATTTTTTTCACTTAATTCAATAGAAACGTCTTGGCCACGGAAGTCAAAACGTGTCGCAATTTCTTTTTGCGTGTTTTGAACAGCATGATTTACTTCAAAAATTTCTAATTCAGATACAATATCGAAAGAAGGCATGGTTTAGACCTTTACAAAGGGAAAGAATATCTGAGATGCTAGGGATGTTTTCTTCATTTGCCAAGTGTTGTTTACATCAAAGGAGTGCACAATGATCCGTAAGCAAGAAATTACAACATTTGAGTTCCCAGAAAATGCGGTTATCTGGGATGTTCGTGATACAAAAGCCTTTGCTGAAGGTCATGTAAAAGGTGCTGTCAATCAGCCCATAGATGACTTAAGTGCAGACAGCTTAACTCAGGTGGAGTCGGATCAGCCCATTTACATTTTATGTGGTGGCGGTAGTAAAGCACCACGTGCTGCTGAAAAGTTAGATAGCTTGGATAGCTCACGTGAGTATGTTGTATTGATGGGTGGCACTCGTGCTGCACGCGATGCAGGATTCCCTTTAGAACAGGGCGCTTAAGAAAAAAGCACCGTAAGGTGCTTTTTTAATGGCTAAAAAATGAATTTCGCTCAATCCCTCTTGGTATAAAGAGGGATTTTTTATTTTGCTGGTTTTTGATAGTAAGGCTTTTTCGGTTTTACTTTTTTAATAAAGCGTCGCGGATTGAGTTTATTCACCCAATATGAAGTCAGCGGACAAGCCTCACCTAAAATTTGAGCAGCCAAAACCTCGCTACAAAGAGGCGCAAATAAAAAGCCTTTAGAACCTAAGGCGGTAAAGGTATAGATTTCCGCATTGGGCTGAATTTTTCCAAGTAAGGGGAAATAGTCCGGGCTTTGTGTCCGTACCGAGGCACGACCTTGCCAGGTTTCAACAGGCGGCAAAGATTGCGCATAATTCGGAAAGATACTGTGGATCAATGAATAGTTATGTACATGATCTTCAGTTAAGACTTCATCGTCATCTCGATCCGGATAAAATGAAGCCCCTAAAATTAGATGCTGCTCATCTAACTGCATGCAATAACCACCGTAGCTATACGCCTGTTCAGGCTGTAACGGCTGATTCGTATTATTCACCCAACTGACTTGTCCGCGATTCGGTTTAAGTTTTGGGAATTGTTGCGCAAAGTTTTTACTGTTCAGGGCCGCACAAACAATCACGTGATCAAACTCACCCAAACATTGTTGCTTGATGTCGATCACTTGAATGTTAGATTCAGTCTTTAATTTAACGATTTCCGCTTGCTGAAATTGAATAACAGGATGCGCTAAAATTTGATCGCGTAATTGATGCGGTGAAACCGTACCCGCTTGTAATAATTTTAAGCTCGGAAATTCAGTTTCAAGATCACTTTGATTGACTTGTTCCGCAAATACCCCGGGTGGATATTGCCCTACAAGTTCAAGTAAATCATCGTCCTGTTTAAGCGCCAATTGGTTCACCTGAATCGGGCGAAAAGCCTTAAATTTTTGATAATGCGGAATGGCATATTGCCATGCCAAAGTCACCAAATGCTCAGCACTTTGCTCAATGCGACCTAATCTGGGGTTGAGTAATGCTAGTGGATTGCCAGAGGCTCCTGCAAGAGGCGCTGATTGGTCGTAAATCGTGATTTGATGACCACGTCTGGCAAAGGCGTAGGCACAACTTAAGCCGGCTATTCCTGCGCCAATAATCGCAATTTTACGTTGTTTAAATGCTGAAGCTAAATTTATTAATTCAGATTGTTCTGTCTCTGTGGCTTTTGATGTAGGGGCTTGTTGATCTTTAGCTTCTGGATGATTCCAGATTGCTGTGAGCATCTGACGTTTATGCTTAAAACCGGGTGGGAGAGAAATCGTAATTCCATGCTCGCTTAAACCACGTTTTAAAATACCCGCCACACTAAAAGAGGCAAAGGTCGTTCCATAGTCAGACAGTCGGACAACATGACTTAAAATATTATCTTGCCAGAGATCGGGATTGCAAGCAGGTGAGAAGCCATCTAAAAACCATGCATCTACGGCTTTGGTTTTGGCAATGGCAGGCAAGACATCATTGGCATCACCCAGCCATAAATCTATGGAAAAACGATCGTCAGGGAAGTTCAGTCGGTGACAGCCGGCAATTGGCAGTGGGTATTGCTCGATCAGCTGTTGGGCTAAAGGTTGTAGTTCAGGCCAGACCTTGAGTGCGCGAATGAAATCAGCTTTGCTGAGTGGAAATTTTTCCACGCTGATCAAGTGTAGATGACTTCGGTTGTTGGGACGAACCTGTTGCCACATTTGCCATAACGCTAAAGCATTTAAAGCGGTACCAAAACCGGTTTCGCCGACACAAAAATATTCAAAATCTTGCAGCTTTGCCAAACGTGTTGCGAGGTCATTACCATTCAAAAAGACATGTCGGGTTTCGAGTAAACCATTGTCCCTAGAAAAATAGATATCCCCAAACTGTTTGGAGACAGGAATATCAATTCCATCAACACATTGCCAATCAAGATCGGCAGTCTGAATTGCGCTAGACAAAACCTAAACAACCTTTAAAACAAAAATAGATAGAGATGTTTTACCACTGACGACGACGTTTGGTATAGACATAACTTGCAATCAAGAATCCCAACAAGACACCGATTGCAATGGTCGCAGCACCGTATAAAAACATTTGCGCACTACGTTCACTTTGTAAAACTTGAACTTGAACGCCCAAGCTATCATTTTTCAATTGCAGTTCTTGATTTTGCGATAACGCATCTAAATTGGCTTTTTCCAATTGTTGTAAACGGGTCGCCTGATCCTTAACTAAGGCTTTAACTTTGGCCTCTTGCAACGCTTTATTTTTCGCAATTTGTTCTGCTGTTAAAGGTTTTGCATCTTGTGGTAGACCGTTGGCGTCAACGCTACCAGCAGCAGGAACAGTGCCGGATTGATTTGCAGGCAACGTTTGTGGTTTTTGGGTCTGTGGCGGTGGTGTTGCAGCCGTTGCTTGAGTAGCAGGTGCCGGAGCAACAGGAGCGGTTTCTACCGCCCATGCAGTTGAACAGATAAGAGATAAACCCAATAAGCTTGAAACAACAACGCGCATGATTTTATCCTTGAGGGAACGCTTTATTAAAAGGTTTCACATCAATATGACCGTATACGCCTTCTTTTAAGAAAGGCTCTTCTTGTAGCCATGCATCAAGCGCTTCACGAGATTCAAAGTCAACAATAATGGTACTGCCATAGAAACCTGCTTGTGGATTGCTCGGATCTTTCGGCATGGCACCCGCAACAATTAAGCGACCTTGATCATTTAATTTTTGTAGACGTTCAAGATGTTGTGGGCGTGTAGCAAGACGTTTTTCTACTGTACCTTCGTTATCTGTACAGCTTACGACGAATAAAGGCATATTCTTTCTCGATCTGTTGACCTAAATTATTCTTCAGGCGACTTAAAATATTTGCGCAAGACAATAAACTGAATAATGATAAAGGAAAACATCACAATCATGTCACCAAATGCAGTGAATTCGCCCCAATATTTTCCACCTAAAAATAAAAAAGCGAAGAAAATATGCAGGCAGGACATGAATATGAACATTGCAGCCCAGGCAAAGTTTAAATTTTTCCAGCCTTTTGTCGTTAAATTGAAAATTGGACCAAATAAACGCTGAATTAGCGGTTTCTTGTCTTTCATAAAATACGGTGAAAGTAAGAATGCACCTGCGAAGATAATATTTAAAAGGACAGCTTTCAAACGAATATAAAAATCATCGCTGAGCATTAAAGTGACGCCACCAAAAATTACCGTCATAAACAACACAATCCATTGTTGTTTGTCTAAACGGAATTTTTGTATAACAAACAAAGCCCCATATACCACAAGCATGGAAATAATCAGGCCAGTGGTTGCAACCAAAATATTATTGTTATCTATACCGCCTGCAGAACCAATCAATTGAAGCAACGGATGCTCAGTATCTTTGGGATCAACGGTTTTATATAAATAAAAGAAAATAATGAGTGGCACAAAGTCTAAAAGTGCTTTCATGTTAGAGTATCTAAATCTGATCAAATAAATGACGTAGTATAAGTGATGCAAGGCGTAGATTTACATACACACAGTAATATTTCTGATGGAACTTTATCTCCAGAACAACTTGTGCATGCAGCCATTGAAAAAGGTATTCATACCCTTGCGCTGACTGACCACGATACTATGGATGGCGTAAAATTAGCTGAAAAAGTCGCATTAGATTTACCATTGAACATTATTTCAGGTGTGGAAATTTCCAGTCAATGGTCACGACCGGCAACTCAAAAAAGTTATGGGGTACATATTGTTGCCTTAAATATGCAAAATCCAGAGCCCTTGCAGATTTTACTGGAACAACAAAAACAGATTCGCGCCATTCGCGCCAAACAGATTTGCGATTTGCTGATTCCACTGATTGGTCAGGACATTTATGCAGATGTGATTGTCAAAGTGGATGGCATTGCAGATCGGATCACCCGCACCCATATTGCCAAAACCTTAGTCGAAAAAAAGATTGTGAACCGCCCGCAACAAGCTTTCGATAAATATATAAAAGAAGGTAAAAAAGCTTACGTGAAATTTGATGGGCTGGGTTTGGAAGAAACCATTAAGGTGATTCAGGCAAGCGAAGGCTATGCCGTGCTGGCGCATCCGACCAAATATGATTTATCAGCCACCAATATTCGCTATTTGATTGAGATCTTTGCTAAATTCGGTGGAGATGCGGTTGAACTTCCTCCAGCGATTGAACCTGCGTCTACACGTCATATGGTTGATCGTATGATTGCAGAATTTGATTTAAAAGTTTCTGTCGGTAGCGATTTTCATGGCGATCATATGCCGTGGATTCGATTGGGCAATATTCCACGGCTCAAAGAAGGGCAAGTGGGGATTTGGGAGAGTTTTGTTTAGTTATTCCCTCATCCCAACCTTCTCCCAGAGGGAGAAGGAGTTCCCTCTCCTTATAGGAGAGGGCTAGGGAGAGGTAATAAATTAAAGCAAATTATGATCCTGCGCCTGAATCGGTGGAGGAGTCGGTTTACCCAAGGTTCCCAACAGTTCAATTTCAATGGTACGTACCATTGAATCTAAAGGTAAATCATTACTTTGCGTACCAAACGGTTCTTCAATTTCTGAGCTGAGCGCATCTAAGCCCAAAAAGGTATAAGCCAAAATACCGACCATTAAGGGTGTTGCTAAACCTAGGGTCGAGCCCAAACTAAAAGGCAACATGAAACAGAAGAAATACACGGTACGATTGAGCAGAACCGAATAGGCAAATGGCAAAGGCGTGGTCGCAATACGGTCACAACCGGTTTGAACCAGACTCAGTTCAGCGACATGCTGGTTCATTTGCATATAAATAATATCGGAAATTTCACCTTCTTTAAGGGCTTGCATTAATTCCCACTGAATCAAACTCAAGGTGTATTGCGGAGCATTGGCTTGTTGGTAAAGCTGAGTTAAAGCCTGCTGGCTCATACCACTGGTTTCAACCAATGCCATTTGATTTGCAGTTTGATGACGTAAACGATCACGCAAAACATTGGCAAACACAATCACATGCTGAATCACACGTTCACGGCGGCCTTGGCTGAGCATACGACAATCGCGGTCAAAGTGCCGGGCATTGGCAATCAGCATGCCCCAAAGTTTACGCGCTTCCCACCAGCGGTCATAACAGGCTGTATTTTTAAAACCCAGAAAAATGGACAGCACTACCCCAATGAGGGTAAAGCCAACTAGGGGAAGTTCTGGAAAGTGAAAATAACCAATATAAGATAATCCACCAATCACGGCAGAAATGAGCATGACCACGCCTAAAGGTGGCAAAACCTTGGGCAGAATGGTTCCACGCCAAGAAAATAGCAGCCTAAATATACTAGGTTGGTCACGCACAATCATATTATTAGTATCATCAAAATTTTTATTGATCTTCAGTGTTAGCAGGGGTTTTGTCAATATTTGTTACATTTATTATTGGGGCTGAATTAGACCATGTTCTGCAAACGAGTAGCTCCCTTCGGGTGAAACAATACAATGATCTATTAAGTTGATTTCTAATAAATGACAGGCCGTTGAAATACGCTGGGTTAACTGAATATCTGCATCGGAAGGCAGTGGCATACCAAAAGGATGGTTATGCGCAATCACGATGCTACTTGCATGTTGATTAATTGCATGACGAGGCAATTGATTAATCGAAATTTCACACGAATTTAAGGAACCATAGAACATTTTTTTAAAGCTTATTTTTCTTAAATGGACATCCAGGCAAAGCACTGCAAAAACTTCCTGAGTTTCACCCAGCAATTCAAATCTCAAAAAATCCAATAAAGCTTTTAAGTGACTCAATTCAATTTTTTCTTGTTTTAAATGTTGCGAAATATAACGCCGTCCCAGTTCTTTTACTGCCATCAGCTGTGCATATTTGGTTTCGCCAATGCCATGAAACTGGCTTAAATCCTGAAGTGTGGTATCAAAAATAGGATTTAATCCGCCAAAATGCTGCAATAGTATGCGTGACAGTTCAACAGCGGAATGTTGCCTGGAACCGGAACGTAAAAAGATTGCCAGCAGTTCTGCATCTGACAAACTTGATGCACCTTGTTGAATCAGTCTTTCGCGTGGACGTTCTTGTTCTGGCCAATGTTTGATCGATGAATTCATTTTCTTAGACTTTTTTATTATGAGTGAGAGTAATTAGACCCAAGTGCTGACTTGGGCATGACTTTATTTAATGATATTGTGAGCGCCACTGCAACACAAAGGTAGCCTGTTTGTGAGCTTCGATTTGAGTGTGATTCCAAATAAAAACATTGTTTTAGCTGTAACTGGTGGTATCGCGGCCTATAAAAGTGCCATTTTAGTCCGTCGCTTAAAAGATGCGGGCTTCAATGTCCGTGTGGTGATGACGCAAGGTGCGCAAGCATTTATTACGCCGCTAACCTTCCAGGCCTTGTCGGGAAATCCGGTACATACTGAATTACTCAATCCTGAAGCCGAAGCGGGCATGGGGCATATTGAATTGGCACGTTGGGCCGATTTATTACTGGTTGCGCCTGCAAGCTGTGACACTTTAGCGAAATTTGCTGCGGGTTTGGCAGATGATTTATTAAGTACTTTATATTTGGCAACCAAATCTCCAGTTTGGGTGGCTCCTGCCATGAATCAGCAAATGTGGGCAGCCAAAGCCACACAGCGTAATTTAAATACGCTGGTTGAAGATGGCGTACATGTGATTATGCCGGATGCAGGTTCACAAGCTTGTGGTGATGTCGGTTTGGGGCGTATGCCTGAGCCGGAAGATTTAGCACGACAAGTGACTGAATACTTCCATAAAGCACAACGTGCCATTGCCGAAAAATTTGGCATGTTAGCAGGAAAACATGTAGTGGTTACTGCGGGACCGACCCGTGAAGCGATTGATCCAGTCCGTTATATTTCCAACCATAGTACTGGGAAAATGGGCTTTTCCTTGGCAGCTGCCTGTTATGCAGCAGGTGCAAAAGTGACATTGATTGCCGGACCTGTCAGCCTGGATACACCGAATGGTGTACGCCGGATTAATGTTTCCTCTGCGGTACAAATGCTGGAAATCAGCATGAAAATGCTTGATGAAGGTTGCGATATCTTTATTGCAACTGCTGCGGTGGCAGATTATCGCGTAGCAGAAGTTGCCGAACATAAAATTAAAAAAGCCGGTGATGAGCTGAACGTTTCTTTAATTAAAAACCCAGATATTGTGGCGACCATTGCACAGCAGCAAAAACGTCCATTTATGGTTGGATTTGCAGCGGAAACCCGTAATGTCGAAGAATATGCAGCCGGTAAACTGGTTGCGAAAAAACTCGACATGATTGCCTGTAATGATGTATCACGGGCAGATATTGGTTTTGCCTCTAATGAAAATGCCATGATTGTGTTCTTTGCCGAGCAGTATCAAATGCAGAAGCGTGATCTGGAAAAAGCTTCAAAGCAGGAAATTTCGCAGCAGCTGGTGGAAGCGATACATGATGCTTTGCACCATGAAATAGAGCCGGTTTAAAAAGCTAAGATCATTGATTAAAATGCAACGAATCCGTTGCATTTTTTATGGAATTTACACTATGTTTAAGGCTTAAAATGCAAATGTTCAGAACAATTAAATAGCAACAATAACAACTGCAATAATAATCACCATTTTTAAATGGATCTTTAAAAGGACATCAACATGATCGAAAAAACTTTAATCACAGTGATGCTTTCTGTCGCTTTGTCGTTCAGCAGTCTGAGTTTCGCAGCCAAGATTGAACAGAATATGGATACGCTTGCCAAAAATTTTAAAGTGTTTAACAAAGCAGAGAATCAGAATGATGCACTACAAGCGCTGGATAATATGAAGGCTGCAGCTTTGGATGCAAAAAAAGTGAAATTAAAAAGCCATGATGCAAAAGCACCAAGCTCAGATACTTTATATACTCAATTGCTGGCAGAGATTAATAAAACCAGACTATTGGTTCAAGCCGGTAAATTAGATCAGGCTAAAGTAGAAGGTAAAAAAATTGCTGCGGTTAAAGAACTGGGACATGCTGTTTACAATCATCACTGATTTTATGCATATTCATCATTCAGAGAAATGAATGCTAAAAACCTAGATTAAGCTGACAGTTTTCCTATTTTTTAGTGACTGTCATGTGAAGCTGTCAAAATATTTTTCATTGGGCAACATATAATGACAGCTGAAGAATCAAGATTCAAAAAAATGCCAGCCCATTTCTGAATGGACTGGCATTGCTGATCACGAGAAAGCTTACAATTAATTTGAAGCCAGATCACTCTGATTTTCTTTTAAATAATCTTCAGTACGTTGCATCGCTTCCTGAATATTGATTAACGCCGTTTCCACATCTTTTAGGGTTTTAGCATTGCCACCACTTAAAGCCTGACGCCATTTTCGTGCACCCGGCAGGTTCTGGAATAAACCCAAAATATGACGGGTAATAATGGAAAGCGGGGCACCTTCTTCCATGCGCTTGGCAATATACGGCATCATTTGCGCCATAATATCAAAACGATCTGGAGCTTCTAAATTCCAGAGTTGCCCAAGTTCAGCCAGTAGATACGGGTTGTGATAGGCTTCACGACCAATCATCACACCATCCACATGTTTTAAATGCTCTTGCGTTTCAGCCAGGGTTTTGACCCCACCGTTAACCTCAATCAGCAGGTTGGGACGATCTTGCTTTAAACGATAGACATCTTCATAACGCAAAGGAGGAACATCGCGGTTTTCTTTCGGCGATAAACCCTGAAGCAAGGCAATACGTGCATGTACGATAAAGTTGTCACAACCGGTTTGGGCAACAGTGTCGACAAAATGCAGCATTTCTTCATAAGATTGCATGTCATCAATACCGATACGGTGTTTCACCGTAACCGGAATGTCTACCGCATTGCGCATTTCAGCAATACATTCCGCCACCAAGTCAGGCTCTGCCATTAAACAGGCACCAATTTTATTGTTTTGTACGCGGTCGCTTGGGCAGCCGACATTCAGGTTAACTTCATCGTAACCCCAGTCTTGCGCCATCTTGCTACAGGTCGCTAAATCCTTCGGATTTGAACCGCCAAGCTGCAACACAATTGGCTGTTCTTCATTATTAAAGTCCAGATGACGTTTAGCATCGCCATGAATGATGGCACCCGTCGTCACCATTTCAGTGTACATAATGATGTTTGGATTAAACAGGCGAGCAAAAAAACGATAGTCACGAGTTGTCCAATCCATCATCGGCGCGACACTGATTCGTGGAGATTGAGTGGTTTCAATGGTTTTGGTGAGAGTCATTAAAAAATCATGCCTTTAATCATTGTTGTGCAACCTGCGAAAACCTATATTTAGGTAGAGGAAACATTTTGCATTTAGCGCTAAATTTTACACCATAATTAAAAAATAATTCATGCTATAAATTATCAAGATTATTAGGGCTAGGAAAGAAGCATCTGGAAGCGTTAGTTAACTGTCATGCAGCGATTTAGATCAATCGAAAAGGCTTTCCATTTACTTTGAAAGAACAACATTTCCTTCAAAAAGAGAAGGAAAATTGACTTAAAAGAGCAGCCAAAATTCAAGAAAATCCTGATATTTTAACAGGAAAGAAAAACCAAATAGACTTAACCTGTCAAACGCATAGATAAGTATAGGACTGAAGAGAGGGAGTCATGACCGAATAACAAAACAATGGCATATGCTGCTCTCAATCAAGAAGTCACCCATCAGGTGCAATATCATTATAAAAATAGAACCAGTAGATTTAACTGAGTACAATGATTGAAGCGAAGGGGGAATGCTAACTTTTACCCATTTTTAAGTTATGCCGCTGCACCTTCTAAATGAAGAACAATATGGCATTTGAATAAAAATGTTTTTTAATATCAATATTGTAATAAATTGATTTTCTTGTATGGGTTATAGGTCGTCAAGGATATCAATTATTTTCTAGGTTGACTGTATTTAGAAAATCGCTGAGAAAGGGAAAGCTAAAAAAATTCTTTGGCAATTATTACCTCCTAAAAAAGATCAATGAGATCTTTTTTAGGAGAGATGTCCAAAGTATTTCATTTTTGATCACAATTTCAGTTTCCTTGGAGGAACGATCATTTATTTACTAAAGAATCAGAGATGTGACCAAGTTAAAATCAGGAGCTCAGATTTGATCTAGATACAATTCATCTGAATATTATTTTTTCTTTTTGCTCACTTTTTTGTATTCCTCATAGGCTTCAGCAGCCAGATTACGCAAAGACATTCCTATCGCGGCATATTGATATTCATTCAAATTTGCCAATGATGCACGGGCCGAAGGATGTTGAACCCCGAAACCTGAACCAGGCAAGAGCACCACACCAGTTTCATCAGCGATCCGGAATAACAGCTCAGTTGGATTTTTGTTTTTCATAATCCAGTCTGCAAACTCATCACCATATAAAGTACGCGCCGTATTTTCTAGATTTACCAAGGTGTAGTAATTAACAGTATTTGGGTCTTGAGGAATATCTACACCCAATTGTCGATACAGTGCTGCATCCCGTTCACGTATTACCGATTTAACTGCTTTTTTATAGCTTTGACGAGAATCCATCATATTAAATAAGGCAAAAAGTACCATCTGTACTTGCTGAGGTGTGGATAATCCTGCAGTGTGATTTAATGCTACATTTCGACTATCGGCAACCATTCGGTCGATAAATTTGATACTTGAGGGGTCGGTTGTAAGTGATGAATAACGTTCTTCAAGCTCTTTTTTATCCTTATTGGAAAGTGCCGCAATTTTTTGATCCAGAACATTATTTTTGGAGAGTGCAATGACGCCAAGACGCCAACCTGTAGCTCCAAAATATTTCGAGAAAGAATAGACCAGAATGGTGTTGTCGGGGCACATTGCAAATAATGAGGTAAAATTATCCGCAAATGTTCCATACACATCATCGGTCAAAATAATCAGGTCAGGACGTTTTTTGACAATATCTGCGATGATGGCCAGACTCTCATCATTTATTTTCACTGAAGGTGGATTACTCGGATTGACCAGAAAGAATGCTTTAATAGATGGATCTTCTAATTTACGCAATTCAGATTCCGGATATTGCCAGTCAAGATTTGCATCGGCTTGAATCATGACTTCTTCAAGCTGATAATCATTGAGTTTAGGAATTTCAATATAGGGGGTAAAAATAGGGGTACCTAGGGCAATGCGATCACCATTTGAAATTATCTTATTTTCTTTTAATGAGTTAAAGATATAGGCCATTGCAGCAGTACCACCCTCAACTGCAAACAGGTCTAGTCCTTCTTTAGACATATTTTGTACGCCCATTTCACGCAGTACATATTCTTTAATAATTTTTTCACTGATTATGAGCATTCGGTCAGGAACAGGATAATTACAGCCTAGAATACCTTCGACCATTTCAAGCAAGAAAGCGTCAGGGTCTAGTCCCAGCTGATCACGTATATATGAAATTACTTTACCCAGAAAAACGACACCGGGCTTATCGCGATTTCCTAAAATAAATTGCTCAAAGCGCGATTGCAATCCTTGTGAACGGGGAAATCCGCCTAGACCTTCAGGCATATACGAAAACGAGAATTCTGATTCAGTAGCAGCAAATAAACCGAGTTGAAAAAAGGCACGACGTGGAATAGTGGCAAGAAAGTTTGGATTTCCGCGGCCTGCATTCAGCATCATGCGATCAGTACGGCTTGTTGCCAAAGTAATCAGTTCATCTTTGAGTTCAAAGGGACTGAGTTTTGAATATTTTGAGTAATCAGTGTTTCCCATGGGAAATCTCCAAAATTATTGTGAACCGGATAAATTTGAAATTTATAGATTTATTTATGCAAGACCCACAATGAATGGACCAAGCAAAGTCAAAAATACATTTGCTAATGCATAAGTAATGGCAAATGGAACTGTTGGAATAGAGTTTCCGGCTTTATCTAGGACACCACCAAAAGCAGGATTGGCACTTCGGGCACCTGCTAATGCACCGGCCATAACTGCGACATTGTCATAACGGAGCACGTAGCGTGCAAAGAGCATGGAGAGAATGAGGGGTACGACTGTTACCACCACACCGATCAGAAAGAGGGACAGGCCACTTTGTTTAATGGTTTGAATGGCTTGTAATCCAGATTGCAGACCAACGGCAGCAACAAATCCTGCTAAGCCTAAATCTCTGAGAAGCTGCGAGGCAGCTAAAGGCATATTGCCATTCACTTGGTTTCGGCTATGCAGCCAGCCGAATAACAGACCAGATAAGAGGGCACCCCCACCAGCACCAAGAGTTAGAGGGATATCGCTAATACGAACAACCACTAAGCCTATTAGCAAACCGACTACTAACCCTGCTCCGTGGAATACCCAATCTGTTTTTAAGCTTTGGGGGATAGCTCGACCCGCTTCTTTAACCAGCCGGTCAAGATCATTTTTTGTGCCATAGACAGTGACGACATCGCCTTGAAGGAGAACCGTATTATCATCTAAGGTTTGTACTTCATTACCACGCTTAATCGAGAGTACATAAATGCCATGTTTCAAATAATCAGGCGTATTGGCTTTAATGTCTCCAAGGGTGCGATTGAGGTATTTTGAATTTCTGAGAACCACATCTGTGGTATCCATGACCATTTCCATGCCCTGGGAAGATTCCAGTTCTGGACCAATATTGTCAGCAATGGAAACGATACCGGCTCTACGACCGACCACAAGAATGACATCATCTGTCTGGAGCGTAGTTTCTGGAGTTGCATCGATTAGTTCACCGTTACGTTTAAGCCGTTCAATGGTAATAGGTACCTTTGACTCAAGTTCTGCAAGGGTTTGTCCTGAGGCCTGCTGGATTTTATAAATACGACCAACAATTTCAGGCATGGCAAGTTCTTGACTTGGTGCCAGTTGAAAAGCGCCTTTTAGCTGTTCAGCTTGCGCCTTTAATGCATCGTCATGAATTTCTCGACCCATAAATTTTGGCAAGATATTCACACAGATAATAATTGCACCGAGAGAGCCGAAAATATAGGTTACGGCATATCCAATCGCGACATTAGCTTGAAGCCTCTGAATCTCAGCAGTTGGTAAGTCTAGCCGGGAAATCGCATCGCCTGCTGTACCAATAATTGCAGATTGGGTCATCCCGCCCGCTGCAAGCCCTGCTGCTAGTCCCTTATCCAGCTGGAAAACCTTCGCCATCACTAAAACGGTAATGAGTCCACAAACTGCCATAAATACCGCTAATAGAATTTCTTTGAGAGATTTCGGTCCAAGTGATTTAAAAAATTGGGGACCGCTTTCGAAACCAACTGCATAAATAAACAGAGCGAAAAGTATGGCCTTAACACCATTGTCGACCGGTACACCAATAAGACTGAGAACAACAGCGGCAAGTAATGAACCAGCAACACCGCCGAGTTGGAATTTACCAAATTGAAATTTGCCAATCCAAAAGCCTATTGCTAAAGATAAAAACAATAGAATTTCAGGACTATGTTTTAATTCACCTTGTAGCCATTCAATCATTTCATGGACTCACTATTATTATTTAATCTATTCTTGATTTGAAATTTATTTTTTACTTTTTTAAAGTACTATGTTGAATTGTAATAATGCAAATAAATGAGTTTTTATTTCAATTCATATTAATCAGTAGGTTGGTAATTTATATATTTTTTAAAAGTAATTTTTTTATATTGAATTACATTTTAGAACAAAACGTGATTTTTATTTAAATATATGTTTTATTTGGTGATATGCTGTTTTTAAATAAAAACTTTTTTATATATAATTCATAAGACATTGTAATTGTTGTATTTCTAAAATAGATGTTTAAAAAAATAATATATTAATTTTCAAGTATTATGACCTAATTGTTACTATATGTTTAATAGGTTTTTTTTGATGCTTTTGAGACTGTTAATTTTATTGAATTTTAAAATAAATATTCATTAAATTTATTTGGTTTTAATTGGCGGTTGAGTGTATTGATTAATATATAAGGTTGAGTTTTTGAATGTTTAATTATTTTTTTTAATGGGTGAGGGATATTGGTTATTAATCTTCTAAATACATAAATTTTAATACTAAAAAAATGATTAAATATAAAATTAATTTAGCATCAGCTTAAGCTGATAATCCTGTAGTTTGAATGATGAGCTTTTTTCGGATGACCAACTTGATAAGCATATAAAAAACCTAAATCCCCAAGCTATATATTTAAGTAAGTAGACAGCAATATCGCGAGCTTTACGAAACACAAAATAACTTTTTTCTTTGAATAAACTATCTGTTTATATAAGTAATTAAAAATAATAATTTATTTTTAATATCTCATCCGTTATTGATGCCTTACTGATTGGTAATCAAAGTCTATTTTCGCAAATATATTTTGATCAATTCTTCAGAAGCTACTCCATTAACACAATGCAAGAAAGCAGGAGCGAGCGATGCCCTTACTGCTTTGATATGAAGTTATTTTACTAAAGCCGAATTGGATGACACTGTAAAAAGAGGGTGTCATACGAGCTTAAATCAAAAAAACAAGCTAGTCATTAGCTCGCTGTTCAAACCAATGATATGAGGTAAAAAATAAAATTGGAATTCCCAGTCATTTCTGAATGGTATATTTTGATAGTTAAAAGATAGATAAAAAACGATAGAAATAAGGAGAACAAGCATGTTGTTATTGGAGGAAATTTATAAAAGCTATAAAGCACAAAATTCAGCACATTTTAATTTAAGAATTCATCGTGGCTTAGGCTGGTTTAAAAAAGCCTTGGAGCTGGATCAGGACTTGGATTTTAAATTTATCAGTCTGTGGATCAGCTTTCATGCCATTTATGCAGATGAGGGAGACATCATTTTAGCTCCAGCAAAGTTGCATCAGTTTCTAGAAACCCTTTGCCAAAAGGATCTGGATCAGAAAATTAATCATATTATATGGGAAAAATACAGTCAGCCGATCCGGTCACTATTGGATAATTCATATGTAGATCAGAGCTTTTGGGATTATCGCAATCAGAAAATTAGCCTGGAAAGCTGTCAGGCAGCCCTCGAAAGTCAGAAACAACGAATACAGGATGCCTTGCAGGAGCGAAATTCTGTCGAAATTTTAAAGATGATATTTCATCGTTTATATACATTACATCATCAGCTAATGCATGGCGGGATCACTTATCATAGTTCGCTTAATCACAAGTCATTTGAGGAAAGCTGCCGGATTTTGGCAGTTTTATTGCCCGTATTTATCTGCATTTTACTGGAAAATGCTAAAGCTCTTGATCTGAATAAGCCTTTCTATCCTGCAGTTCAAGTCAGCTAAATGTACGCTCTACCATCATGCCGCTGTTCGCGCATGATGCCATTGATCCACTAAAGCAAATACGCTGGCGCAAAGAGCTAGGCCAAGTCCTGCGATACAGGTCATGCTCCACCCACCATGGTGCCATGTATAA
Organism: Acinetobacter terrae; assembly: GCF_002135195.1. Classification (NCBI taxonomy): domain Bacteria; kingdom Pseudomonadati; phylum Pseudomonadota; class Gammaproteobacteria; order Moraxellales; family Moraxellaceae; genus Acinetobacter; species Acinetobacter terrae. The sequence goes on along the minus strand of NZ_NEGF01000008.1, from coordinate 124,600 downwards.
ACACCGAGTGCAGAACCACAGGCACCGCCAATAAAATACAGGGTCATATAAAGTGAATTGACCCGGGATTTGGCATCCGGGCGTAAGCGAAAAATCACGTTCTGGTTACAGCTATGCGTGATCGCCAAACCTAAATTAATCAGTCCATAGCCCAGAATATAACTCAATAAAGACATCGTACCAAAATAAAGAAATAGCCAGCTACCGATCAGGATAGAACAACCGATCCAGCTCAGTATTTTGATATGGCCACGATCAGCCCATTTACCAATCAGCTGAGTCGAAAGCGCGCCAAACACACCGACCAGCGTGACCAGACCGACCATGACATCAGAAAGCTGAAAGGGTTTTTGGGTGAGCAACAGGGCAATGGTAGAGAACAGCATACTCATGGCGGCAAAGGCGAACGCTCCTGTAAGCGAGCGCAACATCAGGCGTGGTTCCTGTTTTAATAATATCGCCATGGATTTAAAAATTGCCGCATAGCTTATTCTTAGACGTGGCAGACTCGGCAATTTACCTTTCAAATAGAAACTTAAGCCCAGCATGGCGATGCCACTGACCACATAGATCATTTTCCAGTGAAACAGGTCGGAAAGTAATCCTGCAATACTGGTCGAGAGCAGAATACCGACCAGCAAACCGCTCATCAGGAAGCCGACCACTTCTCCTGTTTTTTCCGGTTTCACCGCCATGGTGGCCAAGGGAATCAGAATCTGTGCAGCCACAGAAAAAAGCCCTGCAATAATGGTTCCAATCCAGAGCATCGGCAGATTCACAGCACTGGCGCAAATAAATAAGCCCACGGCTGCACCCAGCATAAGAAAGGGAATGAGTTTACTTTTATTCAGCATGTCACCCAAAGGCACAATAAACAGTAAACCCAATGCATAGGAGATCTGGGCAAAGGTGACGGTCAGTGCCACTTGAGATTCAGGAACCTGATAATACTGCTGAATCGATGAAATCAAAGGCTGACAGTAATAATTTGCTCCTGCACATAAACCACACGCAATAGCCATTAGCCATAACAAAGATTTATCTTGGCTAATGTCGAGAGAAGTGTTCATAAAAGTCCCTTGCTTAAGGTTTTAGCGGAAATCAGCAGTTGCTTCATTTCAATGTGCAGACCGAGTATAGCAAGACACGGAACAGGATTTGGCACACAGGCAGGCGAAAACAGATCTTTCCCACAGTATTCCATTGCCCGTATTCAAAACTATCATTTTGGGAGACTATGAATATCTCTCTAAAAATTCTTAAAATTGTCGTATCCACAGCATTTTGCTGAATCAGCTTAGTGGGCGAGTTTCTTTTTCGATAAGGTAATCATCATCACACCGACAATATTCAAGGCACAGCCGAACCATTGAATCGAATTCATTTTTTCACCCAAGAAAAAGGTGGCCAAAATAATGGTCAGAATAGGGCCAATCGATGCAATCATGGCAGATTGTGAAGCACCTAAGCGCTCAATACTCTGCATTAATAATACTGTAGGTAAAACCGTGACCATAAAGCCCAGTCCAACGCCATACCAAATTACGGAACTGGGTAACTGTGCAAGTAAGCCAATCGGATTCGGGATTGCAATTAAATAATGGGTCAGTGTGCCAATACAGGCAATGCTCAGCGCAAGACCGGTAAAGTTCCATGAACCGAATTTCTGAATCAGGCGTGGAGTCAATAACAGATAGCTTGCAAATGCCACAGCACTGGCAAAGACCAAACTCGCACCCAGCCAGAAATTACTTTGATGCGGAACATTGCTTTGTTCCTGCAGCATCACAATCACCGTACCGCCATAACTGAGCAAAATCGCAAACAGACTTTTAAAGCTTAACCGTTGTTTATAGATGATGCTTGAAGCCAGAACCGTCATCGTCGGGTATAAAAATAAAATAATCCGTTCCAGTGAGGCACTGATATACATGAGGCCGGCGAAATCCAGCCAGCTTGCAAGGTAATAACCAATCAAGCCTGCAAGGATCAGTAAACCCCAGTCTTTACTGCTCAGGTTTTTACTCTGGTGTCGACTGAACCAACAAATGATAAGGAAAAAAGGCAGCGCACTGGCCATTCTTAAAGCCATCAGAACGGTGCCATCGACCAGCGGGGATAGCGCATAAGTTTGTTTAATAAAAATAGCTTTGGTACTAAACAAAAAAGCGGCACAAACAGCGAATAATGAACCTAATTGTATTCTTGTTAGACTCAGTTTCATTTTACCTACTTGGAATGTGCTTTAAATATGAAAGATAAGGCGTGGAAATGTGAATTATAAAGTTTTTGGGAGACGAGGTGAAATGCAAAAATATGATGCTTAAGATTCCAATTCGGAATGAATCCTTTTTTATGGGTTTCATTTATTTCAAGAAAGCAGCGCTAAAAATAAAGGCAAGACTCAATTGAATGAAGATTCTTTACAAAGATCCGATAAATGAGCTGAATGTGCAGTAGAAAAAAAATAAAACGCCAAAAATGGATGGTTTTAATCAGTAAAAATAGCGATATTGAGGTGAATACTTGATGTTTGCCCTAAAGTGGTGCGAAAAACAGTCAGTTAGGGAGAGATACGATCAAATCATCATCAAGCGAAATGGTCAGCAAAAAAAATTAACTATTTTTTTGAGCTCATTAGACTTATGGAGAATAAGACTGGGTGGATAAAAATAACAATTGAAATTGAGAACAACAGAGATCAGGTGCGATTTACTTTGCAGCTTTTTTTTTAGAAATGAGCTTTTAGAAAAGAGATAAATTTTCTGCTGAATTAGGCTGTTTATCATGTCACTTTAGTCAGTCTGATTAAAAGTAGCACCTAAACAGGTTAGTTAAGCCCTAAATAGGGGCATCTTTAAGTTGTCGTTTTATTTATGCTAAAAGCTGGAATTGTCAGAATGATCAATTCAAATTTTTTAAATCATGCTAAAAAATCACCATCAGCGCTTAAATACAAAAAATTAAAAAGTGTCGCGATGATATTTAAGCGGATAAAAGCAATTTTAATTAAAGCGAAACCAATAAATGCTATATCGTATGATTATTTTTATGAATCACCAGTTCAGAATATGGGTATTTATTAAATAAATATTGGGTGGTAATTTAAAAAAGTTCAATTAGAATCCAGAAATTCAACAAAAATGCATCCAGGGGGAAACATTGCTAACCGCAATGTTTACTTAAGAAAAATTAGCTTGAGGAAGGCTCATGCAGATCGGAATCCCAACCGAAACTGTTGTCGGTGAAAATCGTGTGGCAGCAACGCCAGAAACAGTAAAGAAGTTGATCAGTGCTGGTCATACAGTGGTCATTGAACGTAGAGCAGGTGTTAAAGCCGCTTATATTGACAGTGCATATGAACAAGTCGGTGCCAAAATTACGGATGATGCCTATACCGGCAGTCAAATTATTTTGAAAGTTCGTGCGCCTAAAGGTGACGAAATTCAAAAGCTTGCTCCAAATACCGCTGTAATTGCGATGTTTGACCCGTACCGCAATACTGAACTTGACCAATTTGCATCCGCGCAGGTGTCTGCATTTGCTTTAGAGCTTTTACCCCGGACGCTTTCCCGCGCACAAAACATGGATGTATTGTCTTCGCAAGCCAACTTGGCCGGTTATAAATCGGTGCTTTTGGCAGCGGCAGAATACCAGCGCATGTTCCCGATGCTTATGACCGCTGCAGGTACGGTTAAACCTGCCCGTGTAGTCATTATGGGTGTCGGTGTTGCAGGCTTGCAAGCAATTGCAACTGCGAAGCGCTTGGGTGCTGTGGTTGAGGCAACCGATTTACGTCCAACAGCTCGCGATCAGGTTGAGTCTTTAGGCGGTAAATGGTTAGACGTGCCCATGTCTGACGAAGAAAAGCAGAAAGCTGCCGATGCTGCTAAAAACGGTTATGGATGGATGCCAGGTGAGCAATACATCAAAGACCAGGCAGCGATTGTCGACAAAGCTGTTTCCAATGCTGACATCGTGATTACCACTGCACTGTTACCGGGCCGTGATGCACCGCGTTTAATTCGTGCTGAAACGGTTGCCAAAATGAAACCGGGTTCAATCATCCTCGATATGGCGGTTGAATCAGGCGGTAACGTTGAAGGTTCTAAGTGCGGTGAGAATGTAGTGACTGATAATGGCGTGACCATTTTAGGCATTCCAAATATCCCGGCAACAGTTGCGACTGAAGCTTCGGCACTTTATGCACGTAATGTCTTTAATTTCCTGGAAACTCTTTTTGATCAAGACAAAAACTTTGTCCTTAATCCAGAAGAAGAAATTCAAAAAGCGCTACTCGTCGCTCATGGCGGCCAAGTGCTGTTAAAGCGTGGTTAAGGAGATAGATCATGGTTGAAACGATTACAATTTTCGTCCTTGCCATCTTCGTAGGTTACTACGTAGTTTGGGGCGTAACACCCGCTTTACACACGCCACTTATGGCTGTTACCAATGCACTGTCTTCCATTATTGTGGTCGGTGCAATGATTCAAACTGTGGGCTTGCCCCTGATTGGTGTCGACGCCAACGTCGCTTTCCAAAGCGTTAACATTGTGAGCATTTTGGGTGCGGTAGCAGTGTTCCTGGCAAGTATCAATATTTTCGGTGGCTTTGCCGTGACTGCACGTATGCTTGAGATGTTTAAGCCGAAGCAAAAGAAAAAAGAGGGTTCATAAATGGAATTTATTCGAGACTATGCGGATTGGTTCTACTTGGTAGGCGCCGTTCTTTTTATCTTAACGCTTCGTGGCTTATCTGGTCCTAAAACGGCGATTCAAGGTAACCGTTACGGCATGATCGCGATGGCGATTGCTGTGATCACCACATTCTTTGTTGCTGAGCATCCTGTGGTCTGGATGATTATCGGTGCAATGATCCTTGGTGGGGTAGTCGGTATTGCACGTGCACGTACTGTTCCTATGACGCAAATGCCTGAAACAGTTGCTCTGATGCACTCATTGGTTGGTTTGGCTGCAGTTTTAATTGCGATTGCTGCAATTTTGCATAATAACCAACTGACTGCATTGTTTGCTCAAAATCAGACTGCTTTAGAAGCGGCTGGTGTTCAGCATGTACACATGAGCAAAGTTCATTTATTTGAATTGTTTGTGGGTTGCTTTGTGGGTGCGATTACCTTTACAGCCTCTGTATTTGCCTATGGTAAATTAGCTGCGAAAAAATGGGCAAAAACGATTTCGGGTGCATGGGTTAAACCGGTACAAGCGATCATTTTCCTTGCAATGTTAGCCTCTGGCTTTGTGTTCTTCTCAACAGGCAATATGCAAGCTTTCTGGGTAATGACTGCTCTGGCGCTGGCATTTGGTTGGGTATGGATTGCACCCGTTGGTGGCGGTGATATGCCAGTTGTGGTATCGCTACTGAACTCGTTCTCAGGTTGGGCAGCCGCAGGTATTGGTTTCACGCTTGAAAATAACATGTTGATTGTTGCAGGTTCGCTGGTAGGTTCATCAGGTGCGATTCTGTCTTACATCATGTGTAAAGCAATGAACCGTTCGATCATCAATGTTTTGTTTGGTGGTGCGATGGGCGGTGCAGCAGTTGTAGCAGCAGATAATGGTGAAAAAGTTCAGCGTAACCACCGTTCAGGTTCAGCAGATGACGCCGGCTTCTTGATGTCGAATGCCGACAGTGTTGTGATTGTACCAGGTTATGGTATGGCGCAAGGTCGTGCACAAAATGCAGTGAAAGAACTGGCTAACTTGTTGAAAGAACAGGGCGTAAAAGTCCGTTTTGCGATTCACCCAGTGGCAGGTCGTATGCCGGGTCATATGAACGTATTACTTGCAGAAGCTGATGTGGCGTATGAAGACATCTTGGAAATGGATGAAATCAACACAGATTTCCCTGCAACTGACGTGGTTCTGGTGATTGGTGCAAATGACGTGGTCAACCCTGCGGCAAAAGATGATCCAACTTCACCAATTTACGGTATGCCGATTCTGGAAGCGCATAAAGCGCGTACCATCATGGTGATCAAGCGTTCTATGGCAACAGGTTATGCAGGTCTGGATAATGACTTGTTCTATAATGATAAGACCATGATGATCTTTGGGGATGCCAAGAAAGTTGTGGAAGATATGACCAAAGCGATTAATGGCGGCGGTCACTAATAGAATCCCCCTAAATCCCCCTTTTACTAAGGGGGGCTTGATTTCCCCTCTTTTATAAAGAGGGGTTAGGGGAGATTTTAAAAACCACCTTCGGGTGGTTTTTTGTTTTTAGAATGCATGATTTTTAAAAGTATAAAATAGTGGGAAATAATAAGATACCACTGAGATTTGTAGAGGCTGATCTTAACGACTTTAATGATGAATTCAAAAACAACTGCAAGCTATGAATGTTATTGTAAATTCTAAGGATCAGTAAAAGCAGATCAAGTCTATGCACGTGTAAAAAACAACATTAAGATGAAATATCCTGATGTGGATTTACATCGACTGTTATAAATGTTGTTAATCTTATAAAGGTTCAGTCATGTGAAATGGTTACATCTAAAAATAGAATGACCAAGATGAAAAAAGCGACCTTATGGTCGCTTTTTCTTGCTTTAAGCAGATTCTGGAGTGGCACGCCATAAGCTTTCAAGGTCGTAAAATTTACGCGCCGTTGGAAGCATAACGTGGACAACCACAAAACCAAGATCGATTAAGATCCATTCCGCATCACGTTCACCTTCAACGCCGATCGGGCGGAAACCCGCTTTACGTGCTTCTTCAGCAACGTTATCTGCGAGGGCTTTAATGTGACGGGATGATGTACCACTCGCAATGACCATATAGTCTGCTACATTGCTAATAGCACCAACATTAAGTTCAAGAATATCTTTTGCTTTTACATCTAATAGGGCTTCATGTACAACTTTTAAGCAAGCTTGTACATCTTTAGCTTGAGAATTCATTGCTAGATCGAGAGAATTAGAAGCGCTGGGCGATGGTTCTAAATTCATAAAGGGTTTTATTTCCGGACAATAACTCATCGTGTAATATAGCGGTTTTAGTGCTGAATTTCAAATCCGTTCATACTTTAACTTTGCGGATATTTTACAAAATATTTATCTTTCCATGCAAAAGAATGGTTGGAATGTGCCTGTGGGCGATATTCTGCTGCTGTATAGCCCGTGTATGCACTCTGATTAAGCCATTGAAATATTTCTGCAAAATTGATCTGTGCAGTATCGGGTTCATGACGTCCCGGGCAGTCTGCAAATTGAATATGACCAATATCGTGAATATTTTCTTTTAATGCTTCAAATACATCTTCACCCATCATTGCCATGTGATAACAGTCATATTGCATTTTTAGGGCAGGATTTTGTACGGCTTCAAGCATTTCTTGCGCTTGAGCGATGTTCTGAACTAGAAAGCGTGGCATATCTGTGCCATTAATCATTTCAAATACCGGCTGAATCTGATATTCGCCTAGCATAGAGCAGGCAAGTTTAAAATTTTTTGCCAAAGTATTTAAACAAGGCAATAGGTCTGCATCGAGTGGTTGCTTGCCCGCTAAAATATTTACACTCGGCACATTCAGTGCTGTGGCATATTGAATGGCTTTTTCCAAACCGCGATGAAACTCAAGTTCCATCCCCGGGACGCCAGCAAGACCATTGCCACCTTGCATTAAATCACCCGCAGGCACATTGATCAGGCAAAGGGTTAAGTCATGAATGGTCAGCTGGGTTTGAATTTGTTCAATGCTGAGTTCATAGGGAAACTGAATTTCCACATGCTGAAAACCCTGTGCGTGAGCCAGAGCAAAGCGCTCAATCAAAGGCACTTCAGTAAAAATCATCGATAAATTTACAGCCAGCTTAATCATGCCCTTACTCCTTGCTCGTTAGAAAATGAGATGCTTAAGATTCAACCAGTTGAATCACAGTAGCAAGATCAGCTTCAGCATAGCCTTTATTTTGGTGAGTTTTCAATTGTGATAGTGCTTGTTTTGCAACAGGAATATTTAAATTGAATTGTTCAGCCAGCAGAACTGCATTATTTAAGTCTTTGGACAGGGTTTGTACTTTCCATTGCACCGGTTCAAAAGTATGGGTTGCCATACGTGGGGTTAAAATCTGAAAGGGTTTCGAGTCGGCAAAACCACCGGCAAGCGCAGGGGCGAGTAAAGTGGTATCAACACCGGCTTGAGCGGCCAATGCAACAGCTTCCGCAATCAAGGTACTGTTCGCTGCAACAATCAGCTGATTGCAAATTTTGGTCGCTTGTCCAGTTCCAGTTTCGCCCATACGGGTCACCCGCTGTGAGAGTACATTATAAATCAGCGATAAATTCTGGATGGTTTGCAGGTCACCACCGGCAAAAATCACCAAGGTTCCTTGTTCAGCACCTGCCGTTCCCCCTGAAACAGGGGAGTCAATCCACTGTACTTGGCGAGTTTGGGCTTGTTGTGCCAACGTCTTGGTTTTATCCACAGATAAACTTGAGAAATCCACAATCACTTGTTCAGCCTGTAACTGGTTCTGAATCTGATCATAGACCGCTTGCACTGCAGCATCATCGGACAGGCAAGTCAAAATAACAGGATATTGCCCAATCTCTTGCAAGTCTAAGGCAGTCGCACCCATATCAATCAGCACCTCACAGGCCGATGCTGTTCTATTCCATACGGCCACTTCAAAACCGGCTTGAATCAGTCGGGTTGCCATTCGGCTGCCCATCAGTCCCATGCCTAAAAATGCAATTTTTGTATTACGATCAAAACTCATGTGTTTTTCTCTGCACAATCCTGTTATCTGGATATTTTACTTATATTGGCGCGGTAAAAACTGAACTTCTGGGTTCTTGTCTTTTTTACGGGCCAATTTACTGTTTTTACCCAACAGTAATTTCAGTTGCCAAATTTTCTCTAGGCGTAAAGATTTTTTCGGTTCATGCTCCATGGCATCGAGTACACGTTTGGCTGCAGTCAATGCATCAGGAGAACGTTGCAACATTTCTTCTGCCAGGGCTTGGGCTTTACTGATGGGTGATGCATCCAAATGCGTCACCAAACCAATTTCTTTGGCATAATTGGCATCAAAAATACGTCCAGTTAAGGTTAGCTCTTTGGCAAGATCGACATTAATAATGCCTTTAATTGATCGAGTCAGTCCCATATCAGGCACCAGTCCCCAGCGGCTTTCCATAATCGACATTTTAGTTTCAGGATGTGCAATACGAATATCCGCAGCCAGTGCCAATTGCATCCCGGCACCCAGACAATAACCCTCAATCGCAGCAATCACAGGAACAGGCAGTTCCTGCCAAATGAGAAAGGCTTTTTGGAATAGGCTTTGTCCCGGTTTAATCAGTTCCCAAGCCGCATAAGCCGTATTTTTCGGTGAATTTAAATCGGCAAGGTCAATCCCGGCGCTAAACACATGGGCTTCACCAGTTAAAATGACACAACGAATCGAGCGGTCTTTTTTTATTTGATTGGCTGCATTGACTAGTTCGCGTAACAAGGCAAAGCTCATGGCATTGCGTTTTTCTGGACGGTTTAAAGAAACGGTTGCGATGCCATTATTTTTTTCTATGCGAAGTAACGCCATGTTGTATAGACCTGTAATTTTTCCATTGTTTTGAGCATAACACGGGCATTTCTCTGATACATGCCACGATACATGACAGTAGAGTCACATCTAAAGATGGACGCTACTGCCAAAATTCGAATAAGACCGTTTAAGTATTCTGTTTGTTTAAGATTTGCTGGGCTGCCTGTTCAACTTGCTGAATGACCGACTGTAATTCATCAAGACGTTTTACAGTTTCTTGAATAAACGTTTCATCGGCTTTACGACGTTCTTTACGTAAAGAAGAAACAAATTGCTCAAATCCACCGGTTGCTTCTTGGAGAGTAGGCGCACCGACATAGCGGGTTGCACCATATAAACGATGCAGTACATGTTCCAGTTGCGGGAAATCTTCCATTTCAATCAACTGCTGCATTTCAGCGAGTTCTGTTGCGAAACTGTCGACCAGCATTTTAAGTAGATCAATCGCTAGATCTTCTTTATTGGCCGCCAGTTGTAAGCTTTGTTGCCAATCTAAAATGTTTGGATCAAGGGCTTCAATCAGCATGCTTTTATCGACACTCTTCGCCTTTTTAAAAGTTTCTGAGGTCAACTGGGTCAGAATTTGAATAATCTGATCCATTTGAATTGGTTTGGTGACGTAATCATCCATGCCAACCTGCAACAACTTTTGTTTCTCATCGGCCAGAGCATGCGCCGTCAGGGCAATAATTGGTAAACGCTTGTGGTTCTCTAAAGTCGATTCGAGAGAACGGATGGCACGTGTAGTATCAATACCTGACATTACCGGCATCTGAATATCCATAAATACCACATCAAATGCAGGCAGATCTTGTTCAATCCGGTTTTGAATGATTTCAAGGGCTTCTTGACCGCTTAAAGCTTTGGTGGTCTTGACATTGAGTTCACCCAACAGGGCTTCTAAAACAATTAGATTCGGTAAATGATCATCGACAGCGAGGACATGCAGACCTTGGCCATTAAATTCTTCATGTACATCTTGGTCGAAAATTGGCTGATTGCTTAACAGTTGGATTAAGGCGCTACGACTCAACGGTTGATACAGTGGACGCGCGCGATACTCATTCAGCATGTTTGGATCGAGCGCCATTTGATAACCGTAAACCGCAATATTGCCGTGATAACGGTTACGAATTTCTTTCAATAATGCTTCGCCATCGCCACTATGGTCCACAATTAACCAAGTATTTTCATCACTTTCCGAGAATTGATTCAGCTGACTGAATAAATCCAAAATCGAGCTGGTTTCGACATGATGCACATCATAATTTTCAAGATAATGACGCAAGATATTGGCAGTCGCAGGATGGGCTAAATAAGACACCACCTGCATGTTATTGAAGTGTGGATGAATAATTTCAATTTCGTCATTCACAGTAAACATGGCGGTAAACCAGAAGGTGGAACCTTTTTCAGTCGGTGCACGTTCCTGGTTATCTTCAAAGCCAATTTGACCCTGCATTAAGTGCACCAGCTGTTTGGAAATTGCCAAGCCGAGTCCCGTACCGCCAAATTGACGGGTCACCGAAGCATCGCCTTGCGAGAAGGATTCGAACAATTTTTTACGGTCTGTACCACTGAGACCAATACCGCTGTCCTGCACACTAAAGTGCAATAGGCATTGCCCAATATCATCGTGTTCCATACGGGCGCGGACAATAATTTCACCATCAGGGGTGAATTTAATCGCATTGGAAATAAGATTGGTCAGAATCTGCTTGAAGCGTAAGGCATCGCCAATCACTTGCGTCGGCACATTGTCGGCATAGTAAAAAGCCATATCGATATGCTTTTGAGCCGCGAGCGGGGAGAGCATATCCATGACATCAAAAATGGCTTCTTCCAGATCAAACGGTGCAGTTTCCAGTTCTAGTTTGCCAGCATCAATTTTCGAGAAATCCAGTACGTCATTAATTAAAGCCAAAAGATGGGCAGATGATTTACGGATGGTTTGCAAATACAGGTTTTGCTCATTGCTCAAGTTGCCTTGACGCAGCAATAAATGAATAAAGCCATCAATACTATTCAGGGGAGTACGCAATTCATGACTGATATTGGCCAAAAATACCGATTTGGACTGGTTGGCTGAAATCGCCTGGTCACGTGCTTGGCGATAGGTAATGTTTTGAACTTCTAAGGTATCTAAGGTACGGCGTAAATCATCTTCAGTTTGTTCGGTATGTTCTTTGAGTTCTAAAAAGCTAAAGTGCAGGCGTTTGACCACATTGGCAATATCGCGCTGTAACAAACGCAACTCACCGGTACTGTTAATTACCATGTGCTGGTCAAGTGTATCGGCATTTAAGCGTTGCAATTGCATGCGAATTTCGTACATCGGTGCAATCCAGCGACGCGAATAGAAATTCAGGCACAATAAAAGTAGCAATAAAGTCAGTAAGCCGGTTGCAATCAGCACGACCATGACCCGATAACGCGCAATTTCAAGCGGTTGGTTATCCAGTTCAATGACCAGTCGTGCAGGAGTTCCAGTATGGTCATTAATCTTTAGCGCATAAATATTATTGTTATTATATGGAATAGGGCCGACAAAAGAGGCTTTAGAGTCAATCTTTGGCCAAGACTCCTGATCCTGAAAACCAATACTTAAACGGTTTCTACCATTTTGATCAATAATGGCGGCACGAATTAAATATTTTTCATTCAGCATGACCTGCATGGCATTGCGTGCCTGATCATATTGCCATGGATAACTATTTAATAAGTCGATTGCTGCTTCTGATGTGAGCTGATAACGGGTCACAATGGCTATTGCCATTTGACGTTGTTGCGCACGCGATGCATTGGAGGTTTCGGATAAAACCAGCAATGCCCCGACACATGCCAAAATCATAATCGGCACAAAAATCAGTGCAATGAGTTGTCCATAAGCATGATTTAAGTGTAGACGTTTAAATAACTTTTTATTGATATTTGACATGGTTAAAGCAATTTATTTTCTATGCACGGAATATTAGCATGCTTTATTTAAAACTGACTGCGCTTTAATCACTTTCAATAAAAAGCCTGCTAAATGGGTGCAGCGAGGAGCATTTTTTCATACAATAGGCGCACCTCGATATAGGTACAAATAATGAGTAATACCACCCCTGATTTTCAAGCAGACGAATTTTTGTTAGACCACTACGTAGGTAAAACGCCTCTGGTGCGTTTGCAACGTCTGGCAAGTCACACTCAAGCAACAGTATTGGCTAAACTTGAAGGAAATAATCCTGCAGGTTCGGTAAAAGACCGTCCAGCGTATAACATGATTATGCAGGCTGAAAAACGTGGTCAGATTAAACCCGGCGATACGTTAATTGAAGCGACAAGCGGAAATACAGGGATTGCCTTGGCCATGGTTGCCGCGATGCGTGGCTATAAAATGAAACTCATTATGCCTGCAGGTTCAAGTCAGGAACGTAAAGATGCGATGCGTGCTTACGGTGCTGAACTGATTGAATCTTCAAGCATGGAAGAAGCGCGTGATATGGCGCTGCAAATGGAAAAAGAGGGTAAAGGTTTAGTCCTTAACCAATTTGGTAACCCGGACAATGTTGAAGCACATTACCTGACTACCGGTCCTGAAATATGGCAACAAACAGGCGGTAAAATTACCCATTTCGTCAGTTCCATGGGAACCACAGGCACGATTATGGGGATTTCAAAATACCTGAAAGAACAAAATCCGGATATTCAAATTGTGGGTTTACAACCTTCTGAAGGTTCAAATATTGCAGGTATTCGTCGTTGGCCACAAGAATATCTTCCCACTATTTTTGACCCTAAGCGCGTTGACCGCATTATGGATATTCCGCAAATTGAAGCGGAAAAAATGGCACGTCAATTGGCGCGAAAAGAAGGCATTAGTGCCGGTACGTCTTCCGGTGGTGCTGTTTGGGCTTCAATTCAATTGGCGCAAGAAAACCCGGGTGCAGTGATTGTATGTATCATCTGTGACCGTGGTGACCGTTATCTTTCTACTGGTTTGTTCTCTGTAAAAGATCCTGAATAAATCTCAATTTTTGTGAGTTAAGATGCGCTTACCTGTTTTAATTTTCGATATAGAAACCTTGACCGATTTAAAATCGGGAGCGCATTTGTATGGTCTTGATTTGCCAGAAGCAGATCTGGAACAGGCGTTGATTAAATTGCGTCGTCAAGAGTCGGGCATGGACTTTCAACGCATGGCCTTGCATGAAATTGTCTGTATTTCTGGCTTATGGCTCGATGAGCAAGGCAACATGAAAATGTTCTCGTTTAGCCGGGAGCAGAATACTGAAGCGGAAATTTTAAAGAAATTTCTCTCGATTTTTGACAAGCGTCATCCGACTTTGGTCAGTTGGAATGGCTCGCAATTTGATTTGCCGGTGATTCTGTTTCGCGCCATGTATCATGGTTTATCTGCACCAAGTTTATTCGATCAGGGCGAAATTGATCAGCAAAAGCGCTATAATAACTACCAGAATCGTTATCACCATCGTCATGTCGATTTGATGGATGTGATTGCGATGTTCAATGGTCGTCAATTTCAGAAGTTAGATGATGTTGCACATTTACTCGGTTATCCGGGTAAGCGTGGTGATGGCGCCTATCATGTGCCTGAATATGTACGTCAGCAAGAATGGCAAAAACTCACCAGTTATTGCGAAGGTGATGTGCTCAATACCTGGTTGATTTACCTGCGTTGGTCATTATTAAAAGGTCAGCTTTTACTTAATGATTATCGTGATGCAGTTCAGCGCACCATCCAATTTTTATCGACTCAACCGCAACATGCAGATTTTTTAGCAGTATGGCGTGAAACCTCACAACGTACTGAATTTACCGCTACAGACTTTTTATCTCCCACACTCTAGGTATTCATGAAACATAGAACTAAGCCACGTCCAGCTCAACAGCCGATTTACACTTTTCAGGTTGAGTCACTTTCACACGAAGGACGGGGGATAGCGCACTATGGAACACATCCTGATCATCCAAGTGAGAAGCAGGGCAAAAAAGTATTTATCAGTTATGCCTTGCCTGGCGAGACTGTTAAAGCGCAAATTACCAATGTGGTAAAACGTTTAGAAGAAGCGGACAGTATTGAGCTGTTAAGCGCACCTGCTGCAACACGTATTGAACCGAAATGTCCACATTTTACCGTGTGTGGCGGTTGTAATATGCAGCACATTCAGCAAGATGAACAAATTCGCTTAAAACAGGAGGTTCTAAAATCGCATTTAGAACATTTTGCCGGAATTCAACCTGAACAATGGTTAGAACCATTACGTTCGCAACGTGAAGACTACCGTCGTAAGGCTCGGATTGGAGTACGCTATATTCCAGCTAAAGACAAACTGGTGGTGGGTTTCCGTGAACGTCAAAGTAATAAATTGATTTCCATCGACCACTGTATGGTGCTTGATCGTGAATTTGGATCGATCTCTGCGCTGAAACAGTTACTCGAAAGTCTAAAAGCCAAAGCTGCTATTGGTCATATAGAATTGGCCATGGGTGATGAGGATATTGCACTGGTGGTGCGTCATACTGAAAAATTATCAGCAGATGATGTCAACCAATTAAAACAGTTTACGTTAAACAAGCAGTGGCAATTGTATTTACAACCTGCAGGTAGCGAAAGTTTACACCGTGTCGATGATCCCACTGCTGCAATACGTTTGCATTATGCTGTGGATGAATTTGACGTGAAGTTTGGCTTTAATCCGCTGGATTTTACCCAAGTGAATTCAACGATTAATCCGCAAATGCTGAAGCTGGCATGTGATTTGCTTCAGTTGCAGCAAGGTGAACGCGTTCTAGATTTATTTTGTGGTCTAGGAAACTTTTCTTTACCTCTTGCTCGTTGTGTCGGTGAAACAGGGCAAGTGGTGGCTGTTGAAGGAAGTGAAGAAATGGTTCAACGTGGTGCAGAAAATGCTAAAAATAACGCGATGACTAACGTACATTTTTATTCACAAGACTTAACAAAAGATTTTTCGCATCATTCTTGGGCAAAACAGGGATTTGATGCATTATTGATTGACCCTCCGCGTTCCGGTGCAGAGGAGATAATGCATTATGTGCCCAAATTTGGTGCAAAAAGAATCGTTTATGTGTCATGTAATCCTGCAACATTAGCACGCGATGCCGGTGTGTTGGTGAAACATGGCTATCGATTAAAAAAGGCTGGGGTAATGGATATGTTTACTCACACTGGACATGTTGAATCTATTGCCTTATTCGAGAAAAACAAAGAAATAAACGATTTAGAATATGATAAGTAAAGAGGTAGGAGAAGGGTATGGTCACAGTACGTGAACAACTTCCTGGGCGTCTCAATGAGCTGTCTGAGGAAGCGACTGTAGAGCATGCCGAACAAGCTCGACACGATTTGGCGGAATGGCTGGATCGGGTTCGTGGCATATTAGATGACGCAGCGCTTAAACAACTCGAAGAAGTTGCCCATTTAACTTTGCAGAAAGAGTTGCAAACCACGGTTAATCATCGTTCCAATACCTTTTATACCGGTATTGAGATGGCGGATATTTTGGCGCATTTACATGTGGATGAAGATACTTTATCCGCAGCAATGCTGTACCGAAGTGTGCGTGAAGGCGTCATGACGCTTGAAGAAGTTCGTGAACATTTTGGCGAGCAAGTGCATAGTCTGGTTCAAGGAACCTTGGCGATGGGTAAACTTTCTGAACTGATTGAGAAGAACAAGCGTCTAGAAGATCATTTTAATAATAATCAAAGAGAGCATTTAAGCGGCATTTATAAAATGCTGATTTCTGTGACCGAAGATGTTCGAGTGGTGTTGATTAAGCTTGCAGAGCGTACCTATGCTTTGCGGGAATTGACCCAAGCCTCACGCGAGCGTCAAGAACGTGTTGCTCGAGAAATTCTGACCATTTACTCACCCTTGGCGCACCGTTTAGGGATTGCGCAGTTAAAGTGGGAACTTGAAGATTTAGCTTTTCGTTATTTAGCCCCAGAACGCTATAAAGAAATTGCAACGTTACTGAATGAAAAACGTTTGGAGCGCGAGCAATATATTCAGTTTGTCATTGATAAACTGAAAAGTGAACTGGCGAGCTACGGTATTGAAGCCGAGATTAGCGGACGGGTTAAACACATTTATTCGATTTATCGAAAAATGAAAAGTAAGAACCTGAGTTTTGATCAGCTTTACGATATTCGCGCGGTTCGGGTGTTGGTAAAAAACGTACCTGAGTGTTATCACTCACTGGGAATTGTGCATCAAATTTGGCGTCATATTCCGCATCAATTTGATGATTACATTACCAATCCTAAAGCCAATGGCTATCGTTCCTTGCACACTGCGGTCATTGCAGAGAACAAGTCACTTGAAGTGCAAATCCGGACCAAGGATATGCATAAAGAGGCAGAGCTTGGGGTATGTTCGCACTTCAATTATAAAGAAGGCGCAAAAAATACCGATCATTCTTTTAATCATCGTTTACATTCATTGCGTGCAGTACTTGAGCATTATCAAGAACGTAATGATTCCAGTGCGCATAAGTCTGATGATGATTCCGAGAATTTTGAACACGTTCAAGATTTCGAAGGATTTGAAAAGATCTATGTGTTTAGCCGTGATGGGGACATTAAAGAGTTACCACGTGGTTCAACTGTTTTAGACTTTGCCTATCATGTGCATACTGAAGTGGGGAATAAGTGTTATGCAGCGCGGGTAAACCAGCGCTATGTGCCTTTAACCTATGCTTTAAAAACCGGTGAACAGGTTGAAATTTTAACCAAGAAAGATCGCGAGCCGAATCGTGACTGGTTGGTAAACTCGCTTGGTTATATCAAGACCTCTCGTGCACGCGACAAATTGCGTCACTGGTTTAGACAGCAAGACCGTAGTAAAAATCTGGAAGTTGGCCGTGAAATTCTGAATAAAGAACTTTTACGTTTGGCGATTCATCCAAAAAGCATTGATTTAAATGATTATTGCAATCACTTCAATGTCAAGTTGGGTGAGGATATTCTGATTGGTCTGGTGAATGGTGATATTAGCCTGCATGCCTTGATTAATCAGGTCAATCGTCATATGCATATCGGTCAAGATGAACCTGAATTGGTACTCAAGCCGACATTAAATCCGCGTGCAAGTCATACCTTGTCTGCGCATGGCATTTTAATTGACGGTTTGGACAATGTAGAACTACATATTGCGCAATGCTGTCAGCCGGTACATGGCGAATCAATTGGTGGGTATATCACGCTGAATCGTGGCGTCAGTATTCACAAGGTTGTGTGTTCGGATTATATCCGGATGATTTCACAAGAACCTGAGCGTGCGGTTGAAGCAGATTGGGAAATGCAGCCAACTCGTGGCCAAAGTGTGCAGATTGTAGTGGAAGCATACGACCGCCGTGGTTTGTTAAAAGACTTAACTCAAGTGATTTTTTCCGATCAAATCAATATTCGTCAGGTAAATACCATTTCAGAAACAGATGGTATTGCCAACATGAAGTTGTTAATTGAAGTGAAAGGCTTGGCACAGTTATCACGTTTATTGGCACGTTTAGAGCAACAACCGGGGATTATTAGCGCACGTCGTTTGGTACAAGGTAATTAATCCAAACCTGTAAATTACTACTGAAAAACCAGCAACTTGTGTTGCTGGTTTTTTTATGCAAGGAAAAAACGACTATGCGACTTAGACTTAAAATGTATAAATAAATCAAGGTAATACATTTATGTTATTGAAAGTATAAAGGATATTTTTTTGTGTAATTTTTATGACAAATGCTATAATCCGGCGAATAAAATGGCCCCCGAGCTAAACTATTATTAGGGTATGGAAAAATTCGGCAATGATTCAAATAAATGTATCACCACTATATATGAGTCGTGCCGACGAAACCGTTCCTGCCTTAGAACAGATTCCTGCCATGCAGCGTAGGCGGTTATCCCGAATTGCAAAATTGGCTTTAAATAGCGCGATTCAATCGCTGAATTCAGAATCGGTGGACTATATTGTTTGGGCATCACAATATGGTGATGAACATAAAACGCTGAAAATTCTGGCAGATGTTCTGCAAGATCAAACGCCATCACCGACCCAATTTTCGACCTCCGTGCATAATGCCATTGCCGGACTGTATTCGATTTTATGTCAGGATGCGACGCCATCGACGAGTTTGGCAGCATCGTGGAGTGAAGCACTGATTGAAGCCTATGCTTGGCTGAAAACTACACCAAAACCCAATGCACGCGTTCTGGTGGTTTATTACGATGAAGCTTTACCTGAAATTTATCAGGAATTTCAGCCCTTCAGTGGTTTTGCCATGTCGGCAATCATTAGTTTAGAGACACCAAATCTGCAACTGGATGTAAACGCATTAACACATCATCGCCATAAATATTTAGATGCACAAAAATTTTATGATTTTTGGCAGCAATCTGAACAGAATCAGGAGTATCTTCCGACTCAGGCATGGCAAAAATGTTAAAACGAGATCAAATTAAACAAAAAGCCAATTATCTATGGCGTGTTGGCGCCACGGGTTTTAGTTTTGCCAGTTTCGGAATTGGTGGTGTTGCGATTGGTGGCCTAGTTGCGCCATTGGTCAATCTATCGACCCAGAATCCGAGCTTGCGTCAGCAGCGCACGCAAAAAATGATTAAGCATAGTTTCAAGGGCTTTACCGAAATGATGGTCAAGCTTGGAATTATGACCTATGACATTGAAGGTCTGGAAAAATTACAGCACAGTAGACAGGAACTGGTGATTGCCAACCATCCTACACTGGTTGATGTGGTGGTGCTGATTGGTTTGATGGAACAAGCCAACTGTGTGGTGAAGCAAGCGCTGTGGTCAAATCCATTTACCAGAGGTCCCGTGCAAAGTGCCGGTTATATTTTAAATGCAGGTTCTGAACAGTTTATTCAGGACTGCGTTGCAAAATTAAAGACTGATCAGGCTGCATCTTTACTGATTTTTCCTGAAGGCACACGTACGGCAAAAGGCGAGGTACTGAATGAGTTTCAGCGCGGGGCTGCCAATATTGCGATTCGTGCCAATGTGCCGATTCGTCCGGTTTTGATTACTTGCACGCCTTCAACTTTAACCAAAAATGAAAAGTGGTATCACATTCCTTCACGACCATTTCATATTCATGTGAAGGTGTTGGATGCCATTCATGTCGATGATCTTCTAGATGATACAACGGTTAGTCCGAAAAATGTGCGTCATCTAAACCATCAATTACACCAGTTTTTTAACCAAGAGTTATCTGAAAAATGAGCAATCTTGCTGATGAATTAAAGCAAATGATTATCGATGTTCTGGCCCTTGAGGACATCAGCATAGATGATATTGAAACCGAAGCGCCTTTATTTGGTGATGGCTTGGGTCTAGATTCTATTGATGCCTTGGAACTAGGTTTAGCGCTGAAAAAACGTTACAACATTCATTTGAATGCTGAATCGGCAGAAACTAAACAACATTTTAAATCAATTCAAAGCTTGGTGGCTTTGGTTGAAGCACAGCAAAAGGCGTAAGAGGTTGTATGTTAACTCAGGAACAAGTACTTGAAAAATTGAGAGAATGGATGGAAGATCTGTTTGAAATTACACCTGAAGATGTTCAGCTGGATGCGAATTTAGCCAATGATTTGGATGTAGACAGTATTGATGCGATTGATCTTGTGGTCAAAATTAAAGAACTGACCGGCAAGCAAGTAAATCCTGAAGACTTTAAAAGTGTACGCACAGTGCAGGATGTTGTGACAGTTATTCAGAATATGTCTGCTGCATGAAATTGATCTTCAAAGGGATAGTGGCAATCGGATTGATTCTCTATCCCTTTTTAGTGGGTTATAGCTTGTCACATGGTCAATATATCTGGGTCAGCAGTTTGCTGATTGTACTGGGTGTGTTGCGTCTATTTAGCAAGGGGAATGCCTTGCTGTGGCCGTTAACCGGATTTGCCATTTTATGTGGCAGCTTGAGTTTAATTTTAAAAGATCATGCCTGGCTGAAACTGTATCCGGTATTTATGAGTGTTGGCGCACTCAGTATTTTTGCCTCTACTTTAATTAAACCACCTTCCATGATTGAGCGTTTTGCCCGATTGGCAGAACCGAATTTACCCGAAGCTGGGGTGATCTGGACTCGTAAAGTCACGATTGTGTGGTGTGGTTTTTTTGTGCTGAATGCCCTGATTGCGTTGGCGACCGTGTTGTTTGCTCCAATGCAGGTTTGGGTGCTGTATAACGGTTTTATTTCCTATGTACTGATGGGGCTATTATTACTGGGCGAATTTATCTTGCGTAAGCGACAGCAGCGCTTAAATCAACTTCAGGAATAAAACAGATTATTATGTTGTGTCATTTTCAAAATCATCTTCATTCACTGAAACCGCTGTGTATTCAGCCTGATTTAAGCCAAATCCGTTTTCAGGATTTCTGGCAGGATGTGATACAGCAAAGTCATGAAATTGAGTCGCTTTCTCAAGAGAGTTGGGCTTTATGGGAATCTGACAGTTACCAATTTTTAGTGCTGTTGTTTGCTGCACTTTTAGCAAAAAAACAGGTGTTATTGCCACCGAACCGTGTCAGTGATTTGGAAAAAGAACTGGCTGAACAGAACATTTATTTTTTACAGCGTCAGCCTGTATCTATGACCCAAAACCAGCCGATTGAACTGAATCTGGATGATGCCTTTTTGAATCAGGCACAACTCTATTTTTATACTTCCGGTTCAACCGGGCAGCCCAAAAAAATTCCGCGTACCTTGCGTCAGTTACTCAATGAAGTACATGGACTTGATGCCAGTTTTCAATTGCCGGAACAGGCGATTGCCATTGCCACGGTCAGTCATCAGCATATTTATGGCTTACTGTTTAAGTTGATATGGCCACTTGCAAGCGGTCGCTGTTTTTATCAAGCACAGTTGGCTTTTCCAGAAGATGTGGCTGATATTCAAAAAAAATTAGCATATTTTAAAATTGAGAATTATGTAATTTCCAGTCCCGCATTGTTAAAACGCTGGACTCAGGATGTGCTGTTGCAGGATTGCTTAACCGTATATTCATCCGGTGGGAAACTGGAATCCGGTGTACGACCGTATGTGAACCGACCGATTACCGAAGTTTTTGGCAGTTCGGAAACTGGTGGAATTGCACACCGGCAGCAAGATGATGCCTTATGGACACCGTTTGCCAATGTCGATATCCAGGCCGGTGAGCAACAAGAACTGGAAGTTAGAACCAATCATGCTTTTAGTGAAGACTGGATTTTCACGGGCGATAAAGTTGAAGTGATTGATGCCGCAAATCCAAAAAGTCCATTGCGTTTATTAGGACGACTAGACCGGATTGTAAAACTGGAAGAGAAACGTCTCAGTCTGGATGCGATTGAACAGAAAGTTTTAGAGCTGGATGAAATTGTTCACTGCCATGTATTGATTCTGGAGCGGGAACATCGTCAGATTTTAGCCTGCGTTGCGGTATTGTCTGAGCAAGCCAGACAACTACTGCAAAGTATGAACAAAGCACAATATGTCTCAACCTTAAAAGCGCAATTGAAAGCCAAACTGGAAAGCATCGCCATCCCAAGACAGTGGCGGTTTTTGACACAATTACCGCAAAATGCCCAATCTAAGCTGAATAAACAATACATGAAATCCTTATTTCAACCTATGTTATTGCCTATTGTATTGGAACAACAAAATGAGTCAGATCAGGCGCTATATCGTCTAGAGTTTTCTCCCGAACTGGAATGCTTTAAAGGGCATTTTCCAGATTATCCAATTTTCCCCGGTGTGGGACAGATTGGGTTTATTCAGCATTTTTCCCGTCAAAGCTGGGCAGACCTTGAGTGGTGTAATGGTTTTGAACAGCTCAAGTTTCAAGATTTGATCCAGCCTTATATGGTGTTACAGCTGAAATTGTCGAGAAAACTGCATAAAGTGAGTTTTGTATTAAGTCATGCAGATCAGACACTGGCATCTGGACGTTTGTTGTTTAAAACACAAACTGAACAGGCTTAGAAGAGGATGTATATGCAGCATTGTTTTGTGATTCCAGTTTATAACCATCCGCATTATATTGAGGCCTTGGTTGCTCATTTGGATCAGTTTCAGATGCCCATTATTCTGGTGAATGATGGCAGTGATGCCGCGTGTACAGCACTTTTACATGACATTGCAGCACAACATCCATTGGTCGAGCTGGTTGAGCATAGCCATAATCAGGGCAAAGGGCAGGCTGTGATTACCGGTTTACGTCATGCCCATGCTCTGGGTTTTAGTCATGCCTTGCAGCTCGATTCTGACGGTCAGCATGACTGGCAGGATGTGGCAAAATTTTTAGAAATATCTAAACAAAATCCGGAAGCGATGGTCATCGGTCAGCCCATTTTCGATGATTCTGTTCCTAAAAAACGCTTATATGGTCGTTATGCCACCCATATTTGGGTATGGATTAACAGTCTGTCTTTTGACATTAAAGACAGTATGTGCGGTTTCCGCGTTTATCCTCTAGCCCGTACGATTCAGGTGCTGGATTCTGCAAAATTTCAGCCGCGTATGGGCTTTGATAGTGAAATTCTGGTGCGTTTAAAATGGGCAGATGTGCCTTTTATTAATGTGCCGACCAAAGTAGTTTACCCTGAAAATGGTATTTCGCATTTCAATCTATGGCGTGACAATCTGGGCATGAGTAAAGCACATGTGCGTTTGTTTGGCGGGATGCTGATTCGCTTGCCTCACTTATTATCACAGAAAGTGAAAGGCTGATTCTGTGACTGAAGTGAACCCAACGAAATGGAATGACATTAGAGAACGAGGTGGGATGTTTTCACTGACTTTGGTGTTAGCTTTCTATCGTTTAGGTGGTCGCTGGCTTTGCCGTGTATTGATGTATTTTATCATTCTGTGGTTCTGGATTTTTTCAGGCACTGCACGTCAGGCTTCACAACTCTATTTAACCAAGTTGCATCATTTTGCAGGACCGAATTCCCCGTTTAAAAGCTCACCGGGTTTAAGTCATAGCTATATGCATTTAATGCAATTTGGCGAATGTATTCTGGATAAAATTGAAGGCTGGCTCGGTAAAATTCCGGAACAGCAACTGATTTTACAGGGCCATGAACATTTGCGTGACCATTATCAAAAAGGCGCGGTGATTGTGGTGTCGCATTTTGGCAATATTGAATTGCTGCGGGCGATTAAGTCGGAACATCCACAAAAAATTAATGTCTTGGTCTATCAAAAGCATGCCACCAAATTTAACCAGTTTCTAAAAAAGCTCAATGATCAAGCCGATGTCAATCTGGTTTCGGTGGATGAGTTGGGTATTGAAACCGCGCTGATACTGCAAGAAAAACTTGATCAGGGTGAATGGGTCATTGTTGCGGCAGATCGCGTACCGATTCAATCGGATCGGGTACAGCCGATTTCATTTTTGGGTGAGGAAGCGAACTGGCCACAAGGAGCTTGGATTTTAGCGAGCTTGCTGAAAGTGCCGGTACTTGCAGTCTTTTGTTATCGCATAGGAAATAGTTTTGAAGTACATATTCACGCGATTGCCGAGCAACTAAATTGCCCTCGAAAAAACCGCATGCAAGCCATTCAAAACATCACACGCCAATATGTCAGCCTACTTGAGCAGCACTGTATACGTGCTCCATATCAATGGTTTAACTTCTATAATTTCTGGAACAAAGATTAATGCAAGTGTTAGTTGTTGGGGAAACACCACTCTCGATTGAAGATGTGGTTGCGGTTGCACGTCAGGAAAAATCAGTGGCTTTGCCCGCATCTACCGCATGGCGTGATTTAATTCAACGCGGTGCAGATTTTCTGGATCAACTGTTACAAGACGAAGGCGTGATTTATGGCGTGACCACAGGCTATGGAGATTCCTGTCTGGTGCAAATTCCAGCCCATCAGGTCAATGAACTGCCTTTGCATTTATCCCGTTTTCATGGCTGTGGTTTAGGTCAAAATCTGGATTTAATTACCGCTCGTGCAGTGGTGGTGACGCGTTTATGTTCACTTGCACGTGGCTATTCAGGTGTATCGCATGCCTTGCTGGAACGTCTAGTGTGGATGTTGAATGAAAATGTCATCCCGGTGATTCCTTCGGAAGGTTCAGTCGGGGCGAGTGGTGATTTAACTCCATTGTCCTATATTGCTGGGGCTTTGGTTGGTGAACGTGATGTTTATTACCAAGGTCAAATTGCTCCGGTAAGTAGCGTATATGCAGAAAAAGGCATGCAGGCTTTGGTGTTACGTCCGAAAGAGGGACTGGCACTAATGAACGGTACTGCTGTAATGACGGCGATTGCCTGTTTGAATTATAAAAAAGCTGAACAAATTAGTTTAGCCAGTACCTGTATTACAGCCCTCAACGTTCTGGCATTGGAAGGCAATCCGAGCCATTTTGATGAAGTGCTGTTTGCCCAAAAGCCCCATCCGGGTCAGCAAAATATTGCCGCGCAACTGCGTGATTGGCTGAACAGTGAAGTGCAAACCGAACATCAAAGTTCACGTTTGCAAGACCGTTATTCCTTACGCTGCGCGCCACATATTATTGGCGTATTTGAAGACTCTAAACCGTGGTTACGCCAGTTTATTGAAAATGAATTGAACTCCAGTAATGACAATCCGCTGATTGATCCGGTCAATTTACGCGTGTTGCATGGTGGTCATTTCTATGGCGGACATATTGCCCAAGCCATGGACAGCCTGAAAATCATGGTTGCCAATATTGCCGATTTAATGGATCGTCAACTGGCGCAACTGGTGGACTATAAAATGAATAATGGTTTGCCACGTAATCTGACCGGTGCCACAGCAGAACGTTTGCCGCTGAATCATGGTTTTAAGGCAGTACAAATTGGCGTGTCAGCATGGACGGCAGAAGCCTTGAAACAAACCTTATCGGCTTCAATTTTTTCCCGTTCGACCGAATGCCATAACCAGGACAAAGTCAGTATGGGGACCATTGCAGCACGCGATGCCAGCCGTGTGATTGTATTGACCGAACAGGTGATTGCAGCACTATGCTGTGCCAGTGTCCAAGCCATCCATTTAAAAGATTTAGATGAAAAATTAGCTGAAGTATTAGCTGCATTTAAAGCTTGGGTGTTGCAAACATTTGACTACGTGGTGGAAGATCGACCATTACAACACGAATTGCAGCAGCTGGTGGATCGTTTCGAAAATCTAGAATTATTAAGCAGTGAACTTGTTCGCTAAACATTTCAGGAAACAGATTATGCATGCCGATGTGATGATTGAAGTGCCATTTCATGATGTGGATGCCATGAACGTGGTATGGCATGGGCATTATCTAAAGTATTTTGAAATTGCACGCTGTAAGTTGCTGGATCAATTTCAATATAACTATATCCAGATGCGTGACTCTGGTTATGCATGGCCTGTGATTGAAAGCCACGTGCGTTATGCACATGGCATCTTGTTTGAACAGAAAATTCGGGTGCGTGCCATTTTAAAAGAATGGGAAAACCGCCTGAAAATTGAGTATCAAATTTTTGATGCGGAAACTGGAAAAAGACTCACCAAAGGCTATACCACTCAAGTGGCGGTACATATTGAAAGCCGTGAAATGTGTTTCCAGTCACCGCAAATTTTATTGGAGCGTTTAAACGCTTGGTCTGAGTTTAAGTCGGAGTAAAGCAGATGACATCGATCAATCTACAACGTGTAGTATGGCTGTTTTTAGCGAGTATGCTGTGTATCACATTTATGTTGCCGCAGCCTGTACATGCACAAAACCCGCAGCTCAGACAAATTTTTGGACAGCTCTCCGAAACTCCAACGGTACGTGCCAATTTTGAACAGCAAAAAAAACTGGCTTCAATGAATAAAACTTTTGTCTCTAAAGGCACGGTTTCATTTTCCAAATCACAAGGGGTGATCTGGAAAATTCAAAATCCAGTCAAAGCCGACCTGATTGTGACCCCGCGTAAATTGGTGCAAAAAACTCAGCGCACGCATAGTCAGATTGAAATTGATAAATCACCTTATGGTTCGGTTGCAACCATGTTCTTGCAGCTGATGTCGGGAAATGAAGCTGCGATATCCAAAAACTTCAATATTGTTTCCGCTAGTTATACGCCTGCGCAATGGAATGTGGCTTTGACCCCGAAAAGCAGCTTGTTTAAAAAGTTGTTTGTCCGCGTAGATGCGCAAGGGCAGCGTTATGTCGATCGCATCGTGATTCGTGAGAAAGCCAACAACAGTACAACGATTCGCTTTAGCCAACAAACCACTCAACCCCAAACTTTAACGGCTGAGGAAAATGCGCTTTTCCAACTGGCAAAATAAATTTACCGTACTGTGGCTGATTGTGCTCAGCGTGCTTGCAATCACGCTGGGTACCGCGTGGCTGAAAAAAGATATTCATCTTCAGACCAATATTTTTGCATTATTGCCTGAAGCGACCCAAGACCCAAGGTTGGAACGGGCACAGCAATATGTCAGTCAGCAATTGAATGACAAAGTGTTTGTTGTACTGAATGCCAAAAATGATGCGGCCTTAGCCAAAGCCACCACGACATTTAAACAAAGTGTGCTACAAAGTGATTTGTGGCAGCCCTTAAATGCACAGCTAGACAGTGACAAGTTTGCGCAGGTGTTATATCAACATCGCGCAGGTTTACTGACCCTCGATGATCAAAAGCTGCTTGAACAACAAGATTATGCCTCCCTGACCGAACAAGGTTTATTACAAATCATGAGTCCGGGCATGCCGGTGACAGCAGAGCTATTACAACAAGATCCGCTGCTGTTATTTCCGCGTTATGCCATGAGCTTATCCAGTTTACAGAGCAATCCTGATATTGCTTTGGAAGATGGCTTTGCCACCATTCGAGATGATAAAGGTATTTCACGTTTATTGGTCTTAGAGCTAAAAAATAGTCCTTACAATATTGATTATCAGCAAAAAACTGCCATCTGGATTGAACAGCTCGATTCACAATTACGTCAAATGAAGGTTCAACCACATTGGACAGGAACGTTGTTATTTGCCCAATTTGGCACGACCTCGGCTGAAAAAGAAATTTCCACCATTGGCCTAGGTTCAACGTTGGGGATTTTCCTTTTAGTGCTGTTTGGATTCCGTTCGATTCGTCCGATGCTGACTGAAATGATTGCCGTAGGTACCGGATGTCTGGTGGCATTTGCCATTACGCATTGGGTGTTTGGTGAAATTCACCTGATGACTTTGGTGTTTGGCGCAAGTCTGGTCGGGGTTTGTGTCGATTTCTCTTTCTACTTTATGGCGATGCAATCGCAGCATCGACATCTCAATGGTTTTGCAGTCTTAAAACCGTTATTGCCGAGTCTGTTTATGGGCTTGATGACCACTTTGGTCGCGTACATATTCTTAAGTTTTACCCCATTTCCAGGCTTTAAACAGATCGCTGTTTTCTCGATGGTCGGTCTGGCTGCGGCATGGATCACCAGTGTTTTATTATTGCCACGTTTACCTGCCTTGAATGCCGAACCGGCTATTCGCAGCTTAAGTTTTATTGGCAAAGCACGTACCTTTGTCCAAGCTAAAAATGGTTTGCGTTACGGCTTAATTGCGGTTATTGCTGTGGTCGCAGGCGGCAGCTTAATGTTGCTGCAAAGCAATGATGATATCCGTAATTTACAAAGTATGGATCAGCAGCTCAAGCAGGAAGATCAATACGTACGTGAACGTTTTATGCAGCAACAAAGCAGTGAATACTTTGTTGTGCATGGCAAGACTGCTGCAGAACTTGAGCGAAACGAACAGCAACTGCTGCAAAAATTGCAAGTATTACAAAATGAAGGGGCTTTAGAGACCGTTCAGGCTTTAGGACAATGGTTGCCATCTGAAGTGCAACAACAGCACAATATTCAATTATTGCAGGCTATTCCAGCCAGTGCCTTACAGGATTATGCCGCAGCGTTACAGCTCAATCCGGCAGATGTATTGGCTTGGCAAAAAAAACTCGACGAGCAGCCTTTACTGCATCCAGCTGAAATGGCACAACATCCCTTGGCATTTTTACAAATGAGCCCAACCGAGCGTCTGGTGCTATTACAAAATGTCCATAATGTTGCCGCTTTAGAACAACTGAATAGTCCACAGGTACAACTGTTACGCCCGGTGAATCAGTTGTCTGAACTGTTTCAGCAGCAGCGTATTCAGGCGCAGTGGTTATTGCTTTCTGCCTTAATTACCTTAGCCATTGGCTTGGGAATAATTTATGGCATCAAGTCCATTTTGCCGCTGGTGTTACCAGTAACTTTGGCCTTAATGACCACCTTTGCGATTCAGGCATGGCTGGGTGTTGAAATCAATTTATTCAGCATTATGGGCACCTTCCTGATTATCGGGATTGGGGTGGACTATGCCATTTTCTACCGGCATGGACATGATCATCCGCAAGTGGTGGGCATGGCGTTATTCCTATGTATGATGTCGACCTTGCTGGGTTTCGGGTTATTATCGTTTAGCCACACCTACGCGATTCATTGCTTTGGCTTGACGGTTTTACTTGGGGTTATTTTTTCATTTATTTACGCAACATTGTTTACATCTTCCGATGCCAAGCATGTTGTGCTTCAACAATATCAGCCAAAAGAGCTGAGAGACTAAGGTACAGTGCAATGAGCAGCATGCAACACATAGATGTATTGATTATCGGCGCGGGACCATCGGGCAGTTCGGCAGCAGCATTGCTGCGTCAAAAGGGTTATCAGGTCACGATTATTGAAAAACAATATTTCCCACGCTTTTCGATCGGTGAATCATTGTTGCCCCAATCCATGGTTTTCCTGGAAGAAGCAGGGCTACTGGATACGGTACGTGAGCATGTTGGCGAGTTTGCCTTTCAGTTTAAAAATGGCGCGGCATTCCTAAGAGGCAAGCAGCGCAGTTTTTATGACTTTACCCAGAAATTTACTGACGGTCCGGGCACCACCTGGCAGGTTCGCCGTGCCAATTTTGACCATTTACTGGCACAACAGGCGGAAAAACAGGGTGCAGAAATTCGCTTTGGTCATGAAGTCATTGATGTCGATGTTACTCCAGAACAACCGATTTTGACTGTAAAAGATGAGCAGGAAAATGTTTACCAGATTCAGGCTAAATTTTTACTGGATGCCAGTGGTTTTGGCCGGATCTTACCGAAGTTCTTAGACTTGGAAAGCCCATCAAACTTTCCGGTACGTCGTGCAGTGTTTACCCATATTGAAGATGGTATTTTGGATGATCCAGATTTTGATCGCGAAAAAATCCTGATTACTGTGCACGCTAAAGATCATCGGGCCTGGTATTGGCTAATTCCATTTGCGGATGGTCGTTCATCTTTTGGTGTGGTCGCAGAGCAAGACTTCTTTGAGCAATATGGCTTTGATGGCAGCGCTGATGATGTAGAAGCCTTGTTGAAACGTATTTTGGCCGATGACGAAAGCCTGTCGCAGGTATTACGCAATGCCACGTTTGACACGCCAGTACGCACTTTAGTGGGCTATTCTGCCAATGTGAAACATTTGGCTGACCGTAATTATGCCTTACTCGGCAATGCCGGTGAATTCCTTGATCCGGTATTTTCATCAGGCGTAACGATTGCCTTAAAATCTTCAAGCCTGGCGATTCCGTTGGTGGATCAAGTGCTGCAAGGGCAAACGGTTAACTGGATGGAACAGTATGAAAAACCCTTGCGTGAAGGCATCCAAGTGTTCCGTGCCTATGTGGAATCTTGGTATTCGGGTGAATTTCAAGATGTGGTGTTCTCGACCCAGCAAGATGAAAAAATTCGCCGTATGGTGTCATCGCTGCTTGCCGGTTATGCATGGGACACTAGCAACCCGATTCATAAAAATGCCAAAAAGCGTTTAAGTACCTTAGCTGAGTATTGCCGCGATCCACAGCAAACTGAAACCCTAAGCAATGGTGGCTAATATGCAACTGAAATGGACTGGAATGTTACTCGCTGCGGTTCTGCTCTGTGGCGGTTGCCAATCGATGCTGCCCAAAGCACAAGGTTTGGCAACTACAACCTGGACTGCACAGAATTATCAGCGTCAGGATCAGTTAGAAGTTCAATGGAAAGAGCAGAGTTTTAGCTTTTTGCTGTATCAGCAACAGCAAGGTTCAAAACTGGAAATGCTGGCTTTGACCTTGACGGGGCAGCAATTATTCAAGCTCAGTTTTGATGGTCATAAAGTCCATGTAGAACAGCACGTCGAGCAAATGAAGCTCTTGCCTTTTGAATTTGTGGTGCGCGATATTTTATATGCAACTTATCCGAATTTTGCTCAGTTACAGCAGCAGAATGTTCGCATTGAAAAATCTGCTCAGGCACAGTCGGTTTTTATCAACCAGCAGCATGTATTAAACATCAAACATGAAAATGATGTGATTGAGTTAGATAACCTGCAAGTGCCTTATCAAATGGTCATCAGTGTCATCAGTGACAGCTTGGAAAATACAGATGTGGAAAGAACTGAATAAGAGGCGATGATGATGGGTGATCAAATCAGTACACAACATCCTGCAGTCGGAATTCAGTTTAGTGTCGGTTTGTCGGCATTAGGAAATACGGCTGAACAGATGAAACAGGCGCTGACTAGCCAGCAAAATACTTTGAGCCTGGTTTCAGGATTTATTCCAGAAAAACAGGTTTGGGTGGGCGCATATCAACAGCCTTTAATTGAAAATATTCCAGCATTTTTGCAGGATGTGGATTCGCGTAATTTACGTTTTGCCTTAACTGCTTTAAGTTCCATTGAAACCGCAGTACGTGACTATACGGCGCAATTCGATCGCAAACGTTTGGCAATTATTTTGGGCACATCTACCTCTGGTATTGCGGACAATGAAAAAGTTCTGAAACAATATTTTGTCAATCAGGCTGAGGTTGAAGTCCAACACTGCAAACAGGAAATGGGCAGTCTGGCCAAAGCCTTACAGATGTATCTGGGGTGGGAAGGTCCAGCATACACCATTTCTACCGCTTGCTCCTCAAGTGCCAAAGCCATGGCGGCAGGACAACGTTTGATTAATGCTGATCTAGCCGATGCTGTTCTGGTGGGTGGTGTCGATACTTTATGTCAGCTGACCTTGAATGGATTTAATAGTCTGGAAAGCCTGTCCAATGGTCTTTGTCAGCCCTGTGGTGCGCAACGTGATGGGATTAATATTGGTGAAGCAGCGGGCTTGTTTTTATTGTCCAAAGAGACTGCACCTGTCATGTTGATGGCAGCGGGTGAATCGATGGATGCCTGGCATATTTCCGCACCGCATCCTGAAGGAAAAGGTGCTGCTGAAGCCATGCAAAAAGCTCTAGATATGGCAGGCGTAACAGCCAGTGATATTGGCTATTTAAATATGCACGGTACGGCAACACCACAAAATGATGCTATGGAAATTAAAGCGGTTCATACCGTATTTCAATCCTATGATGTTCCAATCAGCAGTACCAAACATAAAACAGGGCATTGTCTGGGCGCAGCAGGTGCGATTGAAACGGTGATTTGTCAGCAGGTTTTGGCTGATCAGTCATGGTTGCCACTGCATCACTCCGGGAACATTGACCCGAAACTGGATGAGCAGAATTATGTATTGGATGCCACGCTGCAACAGCCAATTCATTATGTAATGAGTAATTCATTTGCTTTTGGCGGCAGTAATATCAGTCTGATTTTTGGAACAAAACTGAAATGATGGATGCAGTACAGTTTATCCCGCATGAAAAGCCGATGGTGTTTGTTGATCACTTGATTGAAGCCAATGAAAATTTTGCCATAACGGAATTGGTAATTCGACCTGAGCTAATGTTTTGTGAAGCTGAAGGCTTACCGACTTGGACTAGTATTGAATTGATGGCGCAGACCATCAGTGCCTATGCAGGACATAAAGGTCAGATGCTGGGCTTGCCGCCAAAAATTGGTTTTTTATTGGGTACCCGTAAAATGCAGTTGCCTGTGCCTTATTTTGCTTTAGGTGAAACCGTACGGATTAAAGCGGAACAAGGTTATTTGCATGAAGGGTTGGGGCAGTTTAATTGTGAAATCGAGTATCAAGAACATCATTTTAGTGCCATGTTGAGTGTGTTTGAACCGCCAGAAATTGAAGAAAATATTGGGAAGTCAGAGTGAGTAGAAGAATTTTAGTAACCGGCTCAAGCCGCGGAATTGGTAAAGCCATTGCCTTGCAATTGGCGCAATCAGGTTTCGATGTCACTGTACATGCACGATCCAGACAACAAGAAGCAGAGCAGGTGGTACAGGAAATTCAGGCTTTGGGACAATCCAGTCATGTCATTTTATTTGATGTGAATGACCGCGAAAATGTCATGCAATTGCTTGAGCAAGATGTTGCGGAATATGGGGCATTTTATGGTGTAGTGCTGAATGCCGGTTTAACCCGTGATGCAGCATTTCCGGCTTTAACCGACAGTGACTGGGATGAAGTCATCTCTACATCTCTGGATGGTTTTTACAACGTATTAAAGCCCTTAGTTATGCCGATGATTCGCCTGAAAAAAGGCGGACGTATTGTGACGATGTCTTCTGTTTCAGGCTTGATGGGCAATCGTGGTCAGGTGAATTACAGTGCGGCTAAAGCCGGTTTAATTGGCGCGACCAAAGCTTTGGCACTTGAACTGGCGAAACGAAAAATTACCGTGAACTGTGTGGCGCCGGGTTTAATTGAAACCGAAATGGTCACTGAAGAAGTGAAAGAACATGCCTTAAAAATGATTCCATTACAACGCATGGGGCATGTCGATGAAGTGGCAAAAGTGGTGAAATTTTTATGCAGTGATGATGCAAGTTATATCACGCGTCAGGTGATCTCTGTGAATGGAGGTTTGATTTGATGAAACGTGTTGTGGTCACAGGCATGGCCGGCATTACCTCTTTAGGTGAAACGGCAGATCAGATTTTCACTCAGTTTGAACAGGGTAAAAGTGGCATTCGCTACATGCCCGAATGGGAGGTATTTAGCGATTTACGCAGTAAATTAGCCGGTCCAGTCGAATCCTATACCATTCCCAAACATTTTAACCGCAAAGCGACACGTGGTATGGGTCGAGTTGCCTTGATGTCTACCGTATGCGCTGAAAAAGCTCTTGAAGATGCAGCTCTGTTAAATGATCCGATCTTAAACAGTGGTCAAACCGGTGTGGCATTTGGCTCATCGGCGGGTAGTGTCGATGCGATTGGCGAGTTTAGCAGCATGTTGCTTGATAACAACATGAACAAACTCAATGCGACGACCTATATCCGTATGATGTCGCATACCAGTGCGGTCAACATGACGGTGTATTTTGGCTTAAAAGGCTTAACTTTGCCGACATCCAGTGCCTGTACTTCAGGTTCAATGGCGATTGGTCAGGCCTATGAAGCGATTAAATACGGCAAGCAGACGGTGATGCTGGCAGGTGGTGCCGAGGAACTGAGTGCCGCAGGTTCGGCAGTGTTTGATGTATTGCTGGCCACCAGCGGTCAAAATGAACATCCGGAAAAAACACCGCGTCCATTCGATGCAAAACGTGATGGCTTGGTGGTGGGTGAAGGTGCAGGCTGTTTAATTTTAGAAGAATATGAACATGCCAAAGCACGTGGCGCCAAAATTTATGCAGAAATCATCGGTTATGGCAGTAATACCGACGGTCAGCATGTAACACGTCCAGATGCTGAAATGATGGGACGCTGTATGGAATGGGCATTGTCGGATGCACAACTCCAGGCCGACCAAATTGATTATGTGAATGCGCATGGCACATCGACCGATCAGGGAGATATTGCAGAAACTCAGGCAACCGCAAGAATTTTGGGCAAGAAACCGATCAGCTCGCTGAAAAGTTATTTCGGGCATACTTTAGGGGCATGCGGTGCGATAGAAGCGTGGCTGAGTATTGAAATGATGCAGCGTAGCCAGTTTGTTCCCACATTAAATTTAGAAGAAATAGATACAGCATGTGGCGATCTGGATTACATCGTGAATGATTCTAGAAAGATCAATGCCGACA
Organism: Acinetobacter terrae; assembly: GCF_002135195.1. Lineage (NCBI taxonomy): Bacteria > Pseudomonadati > Pseudomonadota > Gammaproteobacteria > Moraxellales > Moraxellaceae > Acinetobacter > Acinetobacter terrae. Next base: position 90,028 of record NZ_NEGF01000008.1, on the reverse strand, counting down.
TCATCATGAGCAATAATTTTGCTTTTGGAGGAATTAATACCTCCCTTATTTTTAAACGGGTTTAACAACAACAAGAGGGTAAAAATCATGTTAATGAAAAAATTAACACTTATAGCCGCATTATGTTTTGGTGGGGTAGTTTCAGCTCAGGCTGCAGATACTGCACATAATCTGGATTTTAAAAGTGCCGTTGAACGTGCCGTTGCAGATGGAACCTTAGATGGTTCTGTGAAGTTCTATCTGGCGGGAACCAAGTCTGGCGGTAAAGTGGTGCAAAAAGATGCGGTGACCAATAAAAAAACCAATGCTTTCGCCAAATCTGCAGAAACAGCCTGTGATCACGTCTTACGTTCTGCATTAATCCAGTTACAAAATACGGCAAAAGCGCAAGGGGTCAACTCTGTTACCAATATTGTCAGCTATTTCAAAGCGAATGAAACTAAAAGCACCACTACCTATCAGTGTTTTAAAGGCATGGCAGTGGCAAGCGTTGCTTTAAAAGCGGATCTGGTTAAGTTCTAAGTTTAGGCAATTCCATTGAGCTTTTGAGCAAACCCAAATGAATTAATTTTCGACCCCATTTTTGCTGCAACATAAAAAAGCCCATCTTCGGATGGGCTTTTTTATGTCAAGTTGAAGCTGATCTGGCTTTAAAGAGAAATTATTTAGGAATTTCTTCTTCTTCAAATTCAGGTTTAACCTGCACAATGAAGTCTTGACGATTCAGACCACGCCATAGGGCAAAGGCAGTACCAATATAAATTGAAGAATAAGTACCGACAAATACACCAATAAACATGGCTACAGAGAACCAATGTAAACCTTCACCACCAAGGAACATCATTGCAAGTACTACAAGCAATAAGGTCATTGAGGTATGAATGGTGCGGCGTAGGGTTTCTGTCAAAGAAATATCGATAATTTCACGCGGGGTTGCGCCACGGATCTTACGGAAATTTTCACGAATACGATCCGATACCACAATGTTATCGTTTAACGAGAAGCCTAAAAGTGCCAGAATTGCAGCCAATACGGTTAAGTCAAAAGGCCATTGCATCAGGGCAAAAATACCCACTGTTACAAGCACGTCATGGAATAACGAAAGTACCGCACCTACCGCCAGCTTGAATTCAAAACGAATCGTGACGTATACCAGCATTAACAGTAATGCTAGCGCGACAGCACCTGCAGATCGAATATATAGCTCGTTCCCGACTTGACCACCGACAGCGTCCACTTTGTGAACTTCAGCAGCATTATTCGGCAATTGGGCCGCTTTGCTAATTGCGTTACTTAGATCTTCCACTTCAAGGTCTTGAGGGGGCATACGCACTAAAAGGTCTTTATTACTACCGAGGGTTTGCACCACAGCATCTTTAAAACCTGCTTGATTTAACGCTTTAACCACTTCAGATTGGTTCGCCGGTTGAGCGTAATTTAACTCTGCAGAAACACCGCCGGTAAAGTCTAAACCCAGGTTTAAACCTTTGGTCACAATAAAGAACAGACTTGCAATCGTTAAAATGATGGAGAAAATTGCCGCTGGTTTGGCAATTTTCATAAACGGAATTATTCGTTCATCATCTGGGCGACCGTATTTTTTTGAGTCAGGTTGAGTCATATCAGTCATCATAGATCTCCTTAAATGCTCAACTTCTTCAAGTTACGTTTTTTACCATAAATGAGCTGTACGATTGCACGGGTTACTGTAATTGCAGTAAACATCGAGCAAATAATACCGATCATTAATGTCACGGCGAAGCCTTTGATAGGACCTGTACCGATGGCAAAAAGAATAAACGCAACCAGGAACGTGGTTAAGTTCGAGTCAAAAATGGTGTTATAGGCTCGGTCATAACCCGCGACAATCGCTTGTTTTGGCGAGGCTCCCCATTTCATCTCTTCCCTTATTCGCTCACAGATCAGTACGTTGGCATCCACCGCCATACCAATGGTGATCACGATACCGGCAATACCCGGAAGGGTCAGTGAAGCACCAATCCATGACATGACAGTCAGGATCATTGCCAAATTGGCAAGCAGGGCAAAGTTAGCAATCACACCGAATAGACGGAAGAATACCACCATCCAGATTGCAACCAGGATGAAACCAATTTGAGTCGATAACACACCTTTGTCGATGTTTTCTTGACCCAGGCTTGGACCCACCACACGTTCTTCAACAAAGTACATTGGCGCAGCCAAAGCACCTGCACGAAGCATCAGCGCAAGTTCAGCCGCTTCTTGTGGTGAATCCAGACCAGTAATACGGAACTGAGAACCCAATACGGCTTGAATGGTTGCCGCATTAATCACGACAGATTCTGCATAAGGCGTACGCACTTCAGTTTGTGCACCAGTTACAGGATCGGGTACATAGCTGATTTTTTGCTTGTTCTCGATGAACAATACCGCCATGCGTTTACCAACCGCAGTACGTGTTGCATCTGACATCAGCTTGCCGCCAGCGCTGTCTAAAGTAATATTTACTTCAGCGCCACCGCTATCTTGGCTAAAGCCACTTGATGCATTTTGTACACGTTCACCGGTAAGAATACGGTTACGGTTCAATAATAATTCGCGGCCACTATCCAGTGATTCATAAGCAAAAATTTCTGTACCTGGAGGTAATGCCTGACCAGTCGATTTACCGGTATACGGATCGATATACTGGTCATTCAAATCAGAAACCAGACGGAATTCCAGGTTCGCTGTACGACCCAAGACACGTTTTGCTTCGGCAGTATCCTGAACACCCGGAAGTTCAACCACAATGCGATTGCTACCTTGGGTTTGAACCAATGCTTCCGCTACACCCAACTCGTTAATACGGTTACGTAAAGTGGTTAAGTTTTGATTCACCGCATAAGACTGAATTTCTTGCTTACGGACATCGGTATAGTTCAGACGTAAAGTTGAACCTGACTCTGATGCAATCGCTTGTTGAGTGAATTCATTGCCATTACGACGCAAGAAGTCCATAACCGCATCACGATCACTGTTATTTGCAAACTGCACAGTAATGGTGTTGTTATTCAACGCAAGGCTATTGAATTTCAGCTTGTTGTCACGCAATTGACGACGCAAATCAGTCGCAGATGTTTCCATACGCTGACTGATGGCTTTGTCCATATCCACTTCAAGCAAGAAGTGCACACCACCACGTAAATCCAGACCCAATTTCATTGGTTTTGCACCAATTTTTTGTAGCCATTCAGGAGTGGTTGGCGCAAGGTTCAATGCAACAACATAATTATCGCCAAGTCCACGACGTAATACTTCTTTGGCTTTTAACTGTGCTTCAGAGGTATCGAGACGCAAAAGGGCAGCATTATTGCTAAAGCTGTTGTCATGGCTTGGAATTTTTTCACTTTCTAATAATTGCTCTGCTTTTTGTACGATGCTTTGATCAATTTGGGTACCGGCTTTGGCACCCGAAATTTGAACAGCAGGTTCATCGGGATACAAACTAGGCAGGGCATATAATGTGCTAATCATCAAAACCACGATGATCAGCAGATATTTCCATGCTGGGTAACGCATTTGTTTTCTTCTTAAAATGAAAAAGTCGTGCTAGGGCACGACTTTTTTTGATTAAAGATTATTTAATGTGCCTTCAGGAAGAACTGAAATCACACTTGCACGCTGAACTTTTACTTCTACGCCACGGCTTAATTCAACCACTGCAAAATCACCTTCAATTTTAGTGATTTTACCCATTAAACCGCCTGCAAAAACGACTTCACTACCTACACCTAGGCTTTCAACCAGGGTGCGGTGTTCTTTAGCGCGTTTTGCTTGAGGGCGCCAAATGAGGAAATAGAAAATTGCGACAAATACTGCAATCATCAAAAGGTTAGTTACCAAACTTGGTTGGGTTGCAGCTTCACCCGCTGCGTGAGCAGTAGAAATAAAAAGGCTCATTTCATTTTCCTAAAATAAAAAACTGTATATCAACAATATGATGATAAATAAAATAACTTGTTCAGCAATTTACCCTGTCTTTTTCTTCAGCGCAAATGCTGAAAGATTAATCTTCAGGACAAGGAGGTACTTCTAGACCACGACATGCATAAAATTCTTGGACATATTGATCAAAAGTACCATTATCTAACGCATCACGGATGTCTTGTGTAAATCTTTGGTAATAACGCAGGTTATGAATTGTACCGAGCATAGAACCGAGCATTTCACCGCATTTTTCCAAATGGAATAAGTACGAGCGAGTGAAATTCTGGCAAGTGTAACAGTCGCATTGTGGATCAAGCGGACTTTGGTCATGACGATATTTCGCATTACGAATACGTACCAAACCATTCGTCACAAAATAATGACCGTTACGTGCATTACGTGTTGGCATCACACAGTCAAACATGTCGACACCGCGACGAATCGCTTCAACGATATCTTCCGGTTTGCCGACACCCATCAGGTAACGCGGTTTGTCTTCAGGCATTTTCACAGGAAGATAATCAAGTACCTTGATCATTTCTTCTTTTGGTTCACCCACAGAAAGACCACCAATGGCAAAACCATCAAAATCAATTTCTTTTAAACCATTGAGTGATTCATCACGAAGATCTTCGTACATGCCACCCTGGATAATACCGAACAAGGCATTTTTATTTTTGAGTACATCATGATGTTGAGTTTTGCAGCGTTTTGCCCAGCGTAGCGAGAGTTGCAATGATTTTTGCGCTTCCTCACGGGTTGCTGGATAAGGCGTACATTCATCAAAAATCATCACGATATCTGAATTCAAGGTATGTTGAATATCCATTGAAATTTCAGGTGATAAGAAGACTTTAGAGCCATCAATAGGCGAACGGAAAGTCACACCATCTTCTTTGATCTTACGCATTGCACCCAGACTGAAAACCTGGAAGCCGCCTGAATCGGTTAAAATCGGTTTATTCCATTTCATGAACTCGTGCAAGCCACCATGTTCACGAATTACGTCTAAACCTGGACGCAAGTAAAGGTGGAAAGTATTACCCAAAATAATTTGAGCTTTAATATCTTCAATATCACGTGGGAGCATGCCTTTAACAGTACCGTAGGTACCAACAGGCATAAACACCGGCGTTTCAATCACGCCATGTTCAAGCGTTAAACGACCACGACGGGCACGACCCGACTGACCTAATTTCTCAAACTTCATAAAATATCCTGAACAAGAGCAAAGCACTGCGTGCAGTGCAAGAGCGAATAAACAGTTCGCCGCTAAAAGTTGGCTATTTTCCTAGATTACGCACATAAACGCCAGCGTTGTCGAATTTTAACTCGATACTTTCCTTTTCACGGTATATGGGGGAAGTGATCATGATTCCGCAAAGTCAGGCTGTGGCTTGCATGGTATGTGTTCTCACATGAGCTTTATTCTTTTTATGAAGTTAATATTTTTTTTAAATTATAGTTTTTGGACTTCTTGCGGTTATTTATGAAGGGTGAATACAAGAAGTCCTGAGCTGTTAAAAATTAGGTCGATAGTCAAAATTTTGGGTAACCGCTTGATCTCGAAAGGGACGAATGGCTTTTTTACCCATGGTCATGGTATTGACAATGTTATTGGGGAAAACCTGAATATGGTTGTTAAACAGCTCCACATTACGGTTAAAAATGGTAATGGCTGCGCCAACATTTTCATTTTGTTCTTCAATTTCATTCATCATTTTTAGATAAATTTCATTGGCTTTCAGTTCAGGATAGTTCTCCACCACAACATTGAGACTACGCATCAATTCTTTATTCAAGCTTTCAATGCGTTGTAATTGAGATACATCGGTATTATTGATATTCAGATTTAAAATATTCTGACGCAGTTCAGTCACTTTTTCTAAAGTACCTTTTTCAAAACCTGAATATTGTTCCACTAAAGGCTGTAAGCCATCCAGAATTTTAATTTTCTGACGTTCATAGCTGGCCACATCTGACCAGGCACGTACAGAAGCATTGTGATGACGAACAATATTATTGCGAATCATGATACATGCAACGACCACGGCAATGATCAATAGCAAAAAAATTAACAGCCCCATTTATATGTCCCCAAAACATCCAACCTTGTTATTTTAAAAAGTGCGTTAAGTCACGCTGTAAGCTTTCTAAATAAGGTAATTTAAAAGTGCGTAAGTGTCCACGTAATGCCGAAATATCTTGAATTTTTTTAGCTTGTGTCGATATTTTAAATAAATCAGCAGGACCTAAAAAGCATAAGGTATGGCTCGTGGGATGGAATATTAAATCGCCCTGACGCTGGGCAAAAAAATCAGCCAATTTCAGTACAAATGCCGGTGTGAGTAATTTCGCAGTTTGCATTTCATCACTGCCAAAAATGTTTAATTTTTCATTGGTCTGAATATCACTGGTATGCCAAGGAAAACTATAAGGATAATAAAAGTTCTTGCGTGCCGTGGTGATAGCGAGACCTTGGATCTCTACATCAAAAATGAATACACCCCATAAATCTTTATGGACTTCTTTCACTTTGACATCATTGCCATCTTTATCACGGACGCGGACTTCATTGACAAAATGATATTGAAAAACCATGACTTGATGTTCTTTGCCTTCCTCATCTGCCCAGACCGTACTGGCATAATAAGGAATATCGTTAGAGAGAGTACCTTGATTAAACACCGGAAACAGTCGTTTTAAATGGGCAATGAATAAAACCGGTTGCAGCGGAACAGAAATAAGTTGTGGTTGTTGCTGGAAGGCTAACTGGTATTTTTTAGCGATAGTCTGTTGTTCTAAATATTCAATCACATCATCAATGGGCTTTTTATCTTCATAACTGATATAGGCCCAGAAAATCATAAATAGTCCGGTCACCAGACAAATCTGTAGCCAGATATTGGTCGGGAGAATAAAAATCAGCAGCATAAAAAAAAGTCCCAGCGCAGCTAAAAGTAGCGGTAAGACATTTTCAAATTTGAGCACGATCGGTGCATTCCACGGATGCAAACCATCTAGGATGTCTTGCTGGGTTTGAGCTTGCCGGCCAATCTCCCATAGCCGCGCAATATTCTGAAAAACCCGTTCATTTTTTTTACGTCTAATATGAATCGAATGTTTAACAGTATCGAGCGGCATGGTGTGCTTCTTTTTATCGGCAAATATTAAGGCGTAATTTTATCAATCAGCATGGCATCGCCATAACTAAAGAAACGGTATTGGGCTTCTACAGCATGATGATAGGCATTTAAAATATTATCACGATTCGACAATGCTGAAACGAGCATTAATAAGGTGGATTCAGGTAAATGGAAGTTGGTAATTAAACGATCCACCACTTTAAAATCATAACCTGGATAGATGAAAATTTGTGTATCGCCTGTCCATGCATCTAATGTGCCGCCATGCGCTTGAGCTGCACTTTCAATGGCACGCGTTGCTGTTGTTCCGACCGAAATGACTTTATTGCCACGAGCTTTGGTTTGACGAATCAGTTCAACAGTATGTTCTGGAACATCACACCATTCACTGTGCATAATGTGGTTTTGAATGTCGGTGGTACGGACCGGCAAGAATGTACCTGCACCCACATGTAACGTCACAAAAGTTTTTTGAATACCTTTGGCTTCAAGCTTTTCCAATAAGTCTTGGTCGAAGTGCAGGCTAGCGGTGGGTGCTGCGACGCTTGCCAATTTTGTCGGGTCATTAAATACGGTTTGGTAGCGTTCGGTATCAATGGCTTCTGCTTCACGGTTGAAATAAGGCGGAATCGGTAAAGCACCGTATTGATCCAAGACATCTAAAATCGGTTGTGAAAACTGGACAATAAACAAGTTTTCGTGGCGACCTTGCACCGTTACTTTTACCGCATCTTCACCAATAAAAAGTTCAGCACCGGCTTTAGGCGAGTTGCTGGCTTTAATGTGGCAGTGTGCAATGTATTTGTCCTGCATCCGCTCCACTAAAACTTCTACAGCACCACCCGAGGCACGTTTGCCTTTCAGGCGTGCTTTCATCACTTTGGTGTCATTTAAAATCAGTAAGTCACCAGAATCGAGTAAATCAAGAATGTCGGTAAAATGACAGTCGTGATATTGCCCTTGATGATCCAAGTGCAAAAGACGTGAAGCGCTACGCGTATCTAGAGGGTAGCGAGCAATGAGTTCGTCAGGGAGATCAAAGTTAAAGTCAGAAAGTTGCATCTTCAATGTATAAAAATAAGAAAAACGTCCGCATTATAGTCCTGAAAAGGGTAAACCAGATGATATCTGATGCTTTTTAAGACAAAGTTTTTGCTTTTGCTATAAAAGTGATCAATTGATTCAATTAGATAATTGACAATTCTAAGTTTGATAGTAATATAGCCACCACAAGCTAATTAGCTTGTAGCCCCTTTCCCGAGGTGGTGAAATTGGTAGACGCGGCGGACTCAAAATCCGCTGTCAGAGATGACGTGTCGGTTCGAGTCCGACCCTCGGGACCAGATTAAAAAAACCCCAAGCCAGTACTAAAGGCTTGGGGTTTTTTATTATCTAAAGAAAATTTCTGACTAAATTTTGAATAAAGAATAACTAAAAAGCAAATCTGCCTTAAATTGTCACTTTTGATCTGTTTGTGTCTTTTTTCATTGTGTTCTATGTGAAAGTTTGTTAATAAAGTTAAGGGGAATAGTTAGTTTTTTTTATCAATAGGGGTAAAACAAATTTACGAGGCAGATATGAAAATGCAGTTACTCGAAATAGGCTCGGAAACTGAGCAACTCAGTGCATGTAGAATATCGTTATTGCTTGGTGTTTTTACTTCGGAAAATCGTGTCGAAGGTTTTTTAAAGTTTGCGCGCGGCATTCTGCAAGCAGAGCGTGGCATTCTTGCTTTTCATCATGAACCCTATATTTGGTATTCTGCACCTGAATCGTTTAAAGCGTTTCATGCGCAAAAAGAAGCTAATTTAGTCTCCTTTTTTGAAGGCGATACTATTCTCACAACAAAACATAAGAACTATGCTGCTTTTTCTCAACATGTGCATGATTTGGGTGTTGGGCATAACCGAATTGTCGGTTTCGATTTAAAAATTAATAAAACAGAGTCTATTGGACAAGTCCTTTTATTCGATGAGCAGACTGAAGCCTTTAATGAGGCAAATTTACAGCTGGTGCATGAATTTGCCATGAGCCTGATTAATATCATTGAATTACGTTCAAACTATGCAGAGCTGAAAGAATTATATGAACAGCAATCTGCTTTAAATTTCAGTAAAACCAAGTTTTTTCAAATTATTGCGCATGATCTGCGTGCGCCATTTCATGGCTTAATCGGTTTCTCGGAAGTGTTGGCTCAAGAGCGAGAAACACTGGATGATGCTAATATTCAGAGTATTGCCGATTATTTATTGGACACTTCACAGTCGACCTATAATCTTTTGGAAAGTTTATTGAATTGGGCTATGGCAGAAGGTGGGCGCTTTGTTTACCACCCGATTAATTTTAATTTAAAACAATCCTCAAAAATTGTTTTTGATGTCTTGAATAGCTTGGCGGTTAAGAAAAATATCCAGCTGATTGATCAAGTGCCTGACGATATAAAAGTCTATGCCGATATTAATATGGTGACCTCTGTTTTACAGAACCTGGTTTCAAATGCACTGAAATTCACCCATGTCGATGGTACCGGGAAAGTCACCATTCATGCAGAACAATCCGCACAGTATGTTGATATATACATTCAAGATACCGGTTTGGGAATGACTCAACAGCAGATTGACGAGCTTTTCCAACCCCGCTTAACGGTAAGTTTTAAAGGCACTGCCGGTGAGAAAGGCATGGGATTGGGCTTGGTGTTATGTCAACGTTTCGTCGATTTGAATCAAGGCAAAATTTCTGTGCAATCCAAAGAAGGTACGGGGACGACGTTTAAAGTCTCTTTACCGACAGCCCTGAATGCGCATCAAACTTTATCTTTGAATGGCATGAAGCAAGCCATTACTGAATAAATCAGAACAGAATGCTAAATTTATTTTCCACTATTTCTTTTCAGCTGATATAACTAGAAAAAACTCGGCTGAAGGTTTGAAAATGAATGCGGAACAATTGCACAAAACATTACGTGCTAGCCAATACGCAGAACAAGTATTGGGAAATCATGCAGTACTCCTCGAACAAGATTATGCAATTGACCAATTTCTCGTTCCTTTAAGCACTAATCAAATCCAGAATTTTGTTGATACTGCTTTAGACAACATCACCGATGAAAGCACATGGATGCGTGCCATTCGTGTTCTTCGCGCACGTTTGATGTTTCGCTGGATTTGGCAAGATGCCAATCAACTTACCGATGTGGTCAAGTTGACCCGTGAGCTTTCAGACTTTGCCGATGCATCTATTTGTGCAGCAAAAAAATTCGCAAGAGTTCCTCTGGTTGCAAAGCACGGAGAGCCGATGGGTTACAACGGTACAGTGCAAGATTTAATTGTGGTCGCCATGGGTAAACTGGGTGCTCAAGAACTTAATCTTTCAAGTGATATAGATCTTATTTTTGCCTTTGATGAGCAAGGTGAAACCAATGGTCGTAAATGCATTGATGTACAGCAGTTCTGTATTTTGTGGGGACAGAAACTGATTTATCTGCTGGATCATATGACCGCAGATGGGTTTGTATTCCGTGTCGATATGCGTTTGCGTCCATGGGGTGATGGTTCGGCACTGGCGATTAGTCATGTTGCGTTGGAAAAATACTTAAGTCAGCATGGGCGTGAATGGGAACGTTATGCCTGGATTAAGGCGCGTATTGTGACTGGTGGAAAAGAAGGCAGTGAACTTCTGGATATGACCCGACCTTTCGTGTTCCGTAAATATGTTGATTACACCGCATTTGAAGCTATGCGTGAAATGAAGGCAATGATTGAGCGCGAAGTACTGCGCCGTAATATTGAAGATGACATTAAGCTTGGTGCAGGTGGTATTCGTGAAGTCGAATTTATTGTTCAGGTTTTTCAGCTGATTTACGGTGGCTCAAAGCTTGAATTGCAAGATCGTCAATGTTTAGTCAGCCTGCATCATTTGGGTGAGGTGGGTTTGCTAGATGTGCAAGCCGTGGCTGAACTGGAAGATGCGTATTTATTCCTGCGCCGTGTTGAACATGCCATCCAAGCCTTGAATGATCAGCAAACCCAGTCCTTACCGAGTGAGCCTGATTTACGTCAGCGTATGATTGAAACTTTAGGCTTTGCTGATTGGGAGTTCTTCATTGCATTTCTGAATCAGAAACGCGCGAAAGTTATTTTTCAGTTTGAACACCTGATTAAAGAAAAAGAACCTGATCCATTAATAGAAAGCTTTACCCAGCTGGAAAAACAACTCAATGATGTTTTGGATGACAATGCAAAAAATCTCATCCATGAATTTTGGTATGGACATGCACTAAAGAAATTGCCTGCTAAAGCAGTGCAACGCTTAAAAACCTTTTGGCCGCATCTCATTGAAGCCATTTTGCAGTCGGATAAACCGCAAGTGGCATTATTACGCTTAATGCCGTTAGTTGAATCGGTGATGCGTCGGACAGTGTATCTGGTGATGCTGATTGAAAGCAAAGGGGCGCTGCAGCGTCTGGTGAAAATGTCTACCGTTAGCCCATGGATATGTGAAGAACTCACCCATTATCCAGTGTTGTTGGATGAATTCTTGTCGATGGATTTTGAATTGCCTAAACGTCAGGATTTGGAAGATTCACTCCGACAACAACTGCTACGCATTGAAATTGATCAAGTAGAAGATCAAATGCGAGTTCTGAGATTATTCAAAAAATCCAATGTCTTGGCGGTTGCAGCCAGTGATGTTTTAGCCGAAAGCCCATTGATGAAAGTGTCAGATGCATTAACCGATATTGCAGAAGTCTCGGTCAATGCAACATTACATTTGGCTTATCAAATTACTGCAAAAAAACATGGTTATCCGCTTGATGCCGAGGGACAGCGTTGTTCACTTGATCACATGGCATTTGTCGTGGCAGGCTATGGAAAGCTTGGTGGGATTGAGATGGGCTACGGCTCCGATCTGGATCTGGTGTTTATTCATTATATGAGTGAACAGGGCGATACTGATGGCCAGAAACCGATTAGTGGGTTCGAGTTTGCCATGCGGGTTGCTCAAAAGTTGATGTCGCTGATGACCACGCAAACTCTGGATGGTCGAGTCTATGAAATTGATACCCGTTTGCGTCCATCGGGTGAGGCGGGGTTATTGGTGACCAGTCTAAAAGCCTTTGAGCAGTATCAGTTGAAAAGTGCCTGGGTATGGGAACATCAGGCTTTAGTTCGTGCACGATCTATTGCTGGTGAAAAAAGTTTACGTGAAAAATTTGAAGCATTACGGTGCCTTATTTTGACCCAACCACGGGATGAAGCCAAAGTTCGGGAAGAAGTTTTGAAGATGCGCCAAAAAATGAAAGACCATTTAGGTTCATCGAAAGAACAGCAAAAAGATGGAATTTTTCATTTAAAACAGGACGCAGGTGGTATCGTTGATATCGAATTTATGGCACAGTATGCGGTGTTAGCCTGGAGTGGGTCGAATCCCGATCTCGCCCATTACTCCGACAATGTACGAATCCTTGAAGATGCCGCAAAAGCAGGTTGCTTATCCAGCGACGACGCGACAGCATTGATTCAAGCTTATCTCAGTGAACGAGCCGAGAGCCACCGTTTAGCCCTTGCGAATCAATCCATGCAAGTGAATGCTGCGGACTGGCACGATACCCGCGTGATCGTTTGCAAGTTATGGCAAAGATTAATTGATCCAACTGCAAATATTTGCATTGGATAAAGATGACTGTGTATAAAAATTTGGAGAGTGCGCCATGAACTTGGCTGATCGTGATGGTTTTATTTGGCAAGATGGACAAATGGTTGATTGGCGTGAGGCAAAAATCCACGTCTTAACACATACCTTACATTACAGTATGGGTGTGTTTGAAGGTGTCCGTGCTTATGAGACCCCTAACGGAACTGCGATTTTCCGTCTTCAGGATCATACAAAACGTTTGCTCAACTCTGCAAAAATTTATCAAATGAAAGTTCCATTTGATCAAAAAACTCTAGAGCAAGCTCAAATTGATGTCGTACGTGAAAATAAACTGGCGTCTTGCTATTTGCGTCCAATTATCTTTATCGGTTCTGAAAAATTGGGTATCGCTGCAACTGACAATACCATTCATGCCACTGTGGCTGCATGGAGCTGGGGTGCTTACCTTGGCGATGAAGCGATGGCGAAAGGTATTCGTGTTAAGACTTCATCATTTACCCATCATCATCCTAACGTGACGATGTGTAAGGCAAAAGCATCAGGTAACTATACTTTATCTATTCTTGCACACCAAGAAGTTGCACATTCTGGTTACGACGAAGCAATGTTGATGGACCCACAAGGCTATGTATGTCAGGGTTCAGGTGAAAACGTATTCTTGGTAAAAGATGGTGCTTTGCATACACCAGATATCGCTGGCGGTGCTTTGGACGGTATTACGCGTCAAACCATTATTACCATTGCCAAAGACTTGGGCTATGAAGTGTTTGAACGTCGTATCACCCGTGATGAATTTTACATTGGTGATGAAGCCTTCTTTACTGGTACTGCTGCGGAAGTGACGCCAATTCGTGAATATGATGATCGCGAAATTGGTTGTGGTTCACGTGGTCCAATCACTACACAAATTCAAAAAGCATTCTTTGATGCAGTTCAGGGTAAAGATCCTAAATATGCACATTGGTTGACTTACGTAAAATAAGTTGATCAGCTAAGATCAAAAGGCGAAAACTCGGTTTTCGCCTTTTTTATTGATTAAGATTTAAGTTTATTTTCTTTTAAGGATACTTTTTATGCATATTGTCTATGTCAGTGATGGCAAAGCAGGGCATCGCTCACAAGCAATTGGCTTATGTAAAGCGATGCAAAGACAAAGTGCGGATGAAGTCACCTTCGAAGAAGTATCCATAGATCAATTGCCAGTTTTTAGCTTATTGTCAGCAATTTTTAACAAGAACATTACAGCGCTACAGCAGCAGCCTGATTATATTTTTGGTGTAGGCAGTCATACCCAGTTGCGCGTTTTACTGCTCGGTCGGGTATATCCTCAGGCGAAAACCGTGATTTTAATGAAACCGAATTTTCCGGTTACCTGGTTTGATTATGCAATTATTCCTGAACATGATGGTGTTGAGGCATCGAAGCATGTGATCACCACAAAAGGTGCTCTAAATCCAATTGTGAATGAACAGAGACATCAGCAAAATAGATTTTTAATTGCACTCGGTGGATCATCCAAGCGACATCAGTGGAATGAAGCAAAAGTTTTAGATTCAATTCAGCAAATAGTTGATCTGCATCCTCAAGCTGAGATTATTCTGACTACTTCACGACGTACACCGAAAGAATTTTTAGATCATTTGAATGAAAAAGCATTTGCAACAAAGCTAAAAATATTTCCTGTTGAGCAGACACCGCAAGGCTGGATTTTTGAAGAAATGCAGAAGGCAGAAGCGGTTTGGGTGACTGAAGATAGTGTTTCGATGATTTTTGAGGCATTAACAGCGGGATGTCAGGTGGGTGTGATCAAGATTGATCATTTGAAACAAGACCGCATTACTCAATCCGTAGATCAAATTATTCAATCTAATTTGGTTTCCGTGAGTGCTTCAATTCAAGAGTTACCTGAACCTCATGCTTTTAAAGAAGCAGAGCGTGTGGCAACATATCTCTTAGCCAAATAATTAGGTTTAAACTGTGATTTATTTTTTTCTTCTATTGCTGATTCTCATGATTGCATTTAGTTATAAATATGCGTGGTGGAAACCAGCAGTAGATTGGAAACGTCCTCGGGTTTTAATGTATCACATGGTCAGAGACCATATTGATGGTGCGAAGTTTAATAAATTGCGTGTTAAACCGACTGAATTTGAAAAACAGGTCGCGTGGATGAAAGCCGAAGGTTTTCATTTTGTCACCATGCAGGAATTACAAGCCAATTGGGGTAAGCATCCTGAAAAAACCGTCGCGATTACCTTTGATGATGGTTATCTGGATAACCTGGAAAATGCCTATCCAATTTTAGAAAAATACCAAGCTAAAGCGACTATTTATGTAGTGGTTGATCGTCATGATCGTGATTGGTCAACTTATAAGAAAGCCCATCATAATAGTGGTGAACTGGCTCGTGAACCTAAATTGAATGATGAGCACGTGAAGTTTTTGGCACAAAGTGGTTGGGTAGAGATAGGCTCACATACTATGACTCATGCGAATCTTGATAAATTAGATGACGTTGAATGCTTAAATGAACTATCTGAATCTAAAGTTCAACTGGAACAATTAACCAATATGTCTGTTACAAGTTTTGCTTATCCCTTTGGTATTTATTCGGAACGTGATGTAGAAATCGCAAAACAGGTCGGCTATAGCAATGCTGTAACCACAAACGAAGGCATAGATTCAGAGCAGCCTGATTTTATGCAGTTACAGCGCATTAAAATCAGTGGTAAAGATTCGATGTTTACCGTGAAATTACGTCTTAAATTGGGTAAACGTGCTTAATTGTCCTGTTTACGGTGAAATTTTGCGTACATGGTCGAGCTGATTAAAATATTCAATTAAATGTTGATGGTGTTTATCCCAGGTTTTTAAGGGATTCATCCGGCTACCCAAATAAATCAGTACATCTGAAAAGCGTTGCTGAGGGGTCTTGCGAATACTTTTCCAATAGGTAGATAATGCTTTTTTCACCAGAATCGTTTTATTTTCTTGGTCAATTTCGGGATAATTATTTAAAAAATCATGAATGGTAAAAAACATATCGAAGTGTTGTTGTTCGAGGTGACGCGAGAGGCGATTTTCACCTCGAACACGTTTCGTTTCTTCGCTATCTAAGATTACAAAAACACTGTGTAGGTCAGTGGAAATAATTTTTTTGGAATGTTTACCCAAGTTTAATGCTAAAGATTCATCTTGAATAAACAAATGTTCATTACAGCCACCAGCTTTTAGAAACAGCTCACGCGTACACATCACACACATTTGCATAATATTATTTTTCAACATGTAATTAAGCACATTGGTACTACTTTTCCACACGGTAGCAGTGTGTTTTTGAATTTCATTCAGATCGTGGATTTTAACTTTTTTTGCATAACATAGATCTGCCTGTTGTTTTTGCATTTCTTTTAAAAAAACATGCAGGTGATTTGGAGCCAGAACATCATCCGAATCCATAAAAAAAAGATAATCTCCAGTGGCTGCAAATCCTCCCTGATTTAACCGAATTGCCGGCCCTTTATTCTCGGTGTTTTGAATCACTTTTATTTTAGGATAGGTACGCACAATATATTCGGCATTTTTTACCCATTCAGGATCACTGGAATGATCATCCACTACAATAATTTCATGCACGATATCATCCCACGGCTGCAAAGACTCAATTGTGCGGTTAAGTAGCAAACCCTTATTAAAGTGAGTGAGAACAATAGAAATCATGGGTGAACGTCCAGATGATGTTGAATGGCGGCGATGATGGGGTGGCTTAGGTTTAATTTGGCTAAATTACGTTGTTTGGGTAGGCTAAAGGTCTCATTCAGAGCTTGTCTGCTCATGAGTCCCTCGTCCAGGTATTTTTTATTTAAGGCTTCGAATACAGAGTTTGGCGTGTAAATGGAAGAGATAAAGCGTCCTGACTGAATGGCTTCAGCAAGCATGGAGGTGCTGTCTTCAGTAACAAAAATATAGCTGGAGAGCTGTATAAGTTCACTGAATTTTTTCGATTGGGGATCATGAATAAGCTGGAGCTGAACATTGGCATTGTTTTTAAGCGTATTCCAGGTTAACGCCAAGTCAGGTGTTCTTCGTGAATTGGTAATGTAAGCGGTAAGATGATGATCTGAACATAATTTCAAGAATTTCGAAATAATAATTTCATAGTCTGTGGTTTGAAAAGGATGTTCTGTTGTTGGTCCACCCAAGACCAGTAACGCAGACTTTAAATCAAGAGGGTTAGTTTGAAGTTGAGTAAACTCTTTTTTTACCGGGGGGGTGGCCAAGACCACTTGTTGAGCCTGAATATTCTGTGGCAGTGCGGTAATGGTACATTGAATTAATGCATCATTCACTTTTCTTGTATCACCGGCATAGTAAATAGGTACATGATAGGTGCGACTTAAATAAATTGCATACAGTAAATTAGGCATGCCAGAACAAATGATTAAATCGTAATGCTGCTGAATTACAGTATTTTTATAAATGATTCGGGCAAAGCGGTCGAATAGTACTGGATACCAAGATAATTTTTTTAATAAGCTGACGCACCATTTTTTTAAATCTGGCGTTCTTATTTGATTAATTTTTGTTTCAAAACTTTCTGCAATTTGATCACAAACACCTAAACTTGGATTGAGATGACCTGCCCGTTGATCATGAACAATGAGAATTGATAATGTAGGTTTTGGCAGCATGGGTAAATTGTGTTTATGGAATTTCATTATATAATAGCAAGTTTTTAATTAAATTTACTTATCGTAATAACGATAAAATAGGGTTATGACCAAAAGTCTCAAAATTGTAAATAGTGTATTTGGCGATGCCTCAGGTGGGCGTTGGAATGCGATGATGAATATGAGTAATGCCCTAGAGAGTAAAGGGCATAAGCTTATCGTTGTTGCCAGTCAAGACAATAAAAAATTAGACCACTATGGAAGAAAGATTGAATACTTTTCAAACTCTGGTTTTTATGATTTTTGGTCCGCTTATAAGATTAAAAGATGGTTAGATAAGGAACGACCTGACGTTATTCTTGCCCATAGTGGCAGAGCAGTTTGCCTTTTTAAAAATGCGATGCTATTCGGCGGAAAAGAGATTCCGGTCATTGCAATAAATCACAGTCATAATGTCAAACGAACTGTGCGCGCTGATGGCTTTATACACATTACACCGCATGTCGCTGAATGTGTTGCAGAGGCTTCAGGTAAAAAAGGAATTGATCTATCCAAAAAACCACAAGCTGTTATATCTAATTTGGTTTATTTGCCCGAGCAAAAACCTATATTTTCCTCATCTTTAAAAAATCCACCTGTTTTGGGCATCATGACGCGTTTAGTAGATTACAAGGGAACTCATCTGTTAATTGATGCTGTTGCCCTATTAAAGCAAAAAGGATGTGATGTCCGGTTGCTTATAGCCGGTGAAGGTGAAGAAAAGAATATTTTAATGGAGCAGACTAGCCGTTTGGGCTTAAAAGATCAGATTGAATTTTTAGGCTGGATTGGTGGGGATGCAAAAATAAAATTTTATCAAGACATTGATATTGCGGTTGTACCCACCATGAATGACACCCAACCTTTGGCTATTTTAGATGCTTTTTCCTGGGGCAAGCCTGTAGTGGCTAGTGATCATATTAGTGTACAGCAAATTATTCGTGATGGTGAAAATGGCTTAATGGCGAAGTGCGGTGATTCTGAGAGTTTAGCTGAAAAGATTTATTTTTTAATCGAAAATCCAAATAAATTTAAAAAATATGCAGAAACAGCATTTTCTGAAGTAATTGATGAATATCAATTTTCAAAAATAGCAGAAAAACTGAATAAATTTTTATTAAGTATCTAAATTTATTAGAATTTAGAGAGAAATAGAATATAATCCATCGATTATATAAGGGGGTATTATGATTAAGTTTCTGGTTACAGGTGGCGCAGGCTTTATTGGCTCTGCGGTTGTGCGCTACATTATCAATCATACGCAGGATGAAGTCTTGAATATTGATAAGCTGACCTATGCTGGTAATTTAGAATCTCTTGCAGAAATAGAAAATAATCCCCGTTATTCATTTAAGCAAATAGATATTTGTGACACTGTTGCTTTGGAGCAGGCGCTAAAAGATTTTCAACCTGATGTGATCATGCATTTAGCGGCTGAATCTCATGTAGATCGTTCAATTGATGGTCCGGCAGCATTTATTCAAACTAATATTGTGGGAACCTATACGCTTTTAGAAGCAGCCCGAAAATATTGGTTAACTTTAGATGCAGATAAAAAGAAGAGTTTTCGTTTCCACCATATCTCTACAGATGAGGTTTACGGTGATTTAGAAGGAACCACAGATTTATTCACAGAAAAAACGTCATACGAACCAAGTTCACCTTATTCTGCGAGTAAAGCCAGTTCAGATCATCTGGTTCGGGCCTGGTATAGAACATATGGTCTACCGACGATTGTGACCAATTGTTCCAATAATTATGGTCCTTATCATTTCCCAGAAAAGCTGATTCCTTTAATGATTTTGAATGCTTTAGATGGAAAGGCATTACCTGTGTATGGAAATGGTCAACAAATTCGTGACTGGCTATTTGTCGAAGATCATGCAAAGGCATTATATCGGGTGGCATCGCAAGGCAAAATAGCGGAAACCTATAACATTGGCGGCCATAATGAAAAGCAGAATATCAAAGTCGTAAAGACCATATGTACATTACTCGATGAGTTAAAGCCACGAGAAGATCAGCAGTCTTATACATCTTTAATTACTTATGTAACAGACCGTCCTGGGCATGATGTACGTTATGCGATTGATGCCTCAAAAATCGCTAGTGAGTTGGATTGGAGGCCTGAAGAAACCTTTGAAACAGGCCTGCGTAAAACAGTAGAATGGTATTTAAATAATTTACAGTGGTGCCGCCGTGTGCAGGATGGCAGCTATCAGCGCGAAAGATTAGGTGTTCAATCATAATGTCTATACATACTAAAGGGATTATTCTGGCTGGCGGTTCCGGTACACGTTTATATCCAATTACCAAGGGTATGTCGAAGCAGCTTCTGCCAATTTATGATAAACCGATGATCTATTATCCACTTTCGGTACTAATGCTGGCAGGTATTCGGGAGGTCTTGATTATTACGACCCCTGAAGATAAGGAAAATTTTGAACGCCTACTTGGAGATGGCTCTCAATTTGGCATAGATTTAAAATATGCAGTTCAGCCAAGTCCGGATGGTTTGGCACAAGCGTTTATTATTGGTGAAGACTTTATTGGCAACAGTAATGTCTGTTTAGTGCTTGGCGATAATATTTTTTATGGTCAAGGCTTTACACCTATGCTGAAACAAGCCATTGCACGTGAAAAAGGTGCAACGGTATTTGGTTATCAAGTCAAAGACCCTGAACGCTTTGGAGTGGTTGAATTTGATGATCAAAAGCGTGCAGTTTCATTAGAAGAAAAACCAAAAAATCCAAAGTCTAATTTTGCGGTTACTGGCTTATATTTTTATGATAATGATGTTATTCAAATTGCGAAACAGGTGAAACCATCAGAGCGCGGTGAGTTGGAAATTACTACAGTGAACCAAATGTATTTGGAGCGAGGCGATTTAAATGTTGAACTGCTGGGACGCGGTTTTGCATGGCTCGATACCGGTACTCATGAAAGTTTATTGCAAGCGGCACAATTCGTTGAAACACTGGAAAAACGTCAAGGCTACAAAGTAGCATGTCTTGAAGAGATTGCATTTAATCAAGGCTGGTTGACTATAGAACAAGTTTTAGATATTGGCAAAAGTATGAGTAAAAATAACTACGGTCAATATTTGATTTCGTTGGTAAGTGAATAAGGATGAGTTTAATACAGTGGATTGAGTTACCTAATTTAGGCGATCATCGAGGTAGCCTTGTTGTTGCCGAAGCGAATAAAAATATCCCTTTCAATATTCAGAGGCTCTATTATATTTTTGGTGCACATTCTGATGTTCCTCGCGGATTTCATGCACATAAACAACTACAGCAAATTGCTTTTTGCATTCAGGGTAGTTGTAAAATATTGATGGATAATGGCAAACAAAAGCAAGAAGTAATATTGTCTCAATCTAATCGAGGGTTAAAAATTCCACCTATGGTGTGGCATGAAATGCATGATTTTTCAGAGGATTGTGTTCTGCTTGTTCTGGCCAGTGAATACTATGACGAATCGGATTACATCCGTGATTATCAAGAATTTTTAAAAGAAGTACATAAACCTTTTATTCATCCTTTGGCTGATGTGCAAAGTTCACAAATAGGTGAAGATAGCCATGTTTGGCAATATAGCGTGATTCTAGCTAAAGCTAAAATTGGGAAAAATTGTAATATTTGTGCACATACCTTAATTGAAAATGACGTGGTGCTAGGTAATAATGTAACAGTGAAATCAGGCGTATTCATTTGGGATGGTATTACAGTCCAAGATAATGTATTTATTGGCCCTAATGTTACTTTTACCAATGATAAACATCCTCGCTCTAAACAATATCCAGAAGAGTTTCTAAGAACTATTATTGAAGAAGGAGCAAGTATTGGTGCGAATGCAACCATCTTACCCGGTATTAAAATTGGTCAAAAATCTATGATTGGAGCAGGAGCAGTTGTGACCAAAGATGTTCCCCCAAAGGCAATAGTGATTGGTAATCCCGCTTTTATTAAAGGTTTTATAACAGAATGATCCCATTTCTTGATTTAAAAAAGATCAATCATCAATACCGCGAAGAATTGATCGAGGCCTGTACTCGTGTTATTGATTCGGGTTGGTATATTGGCGGTCAAGAGCTGGAAAATTTTGAACAAAATTTTGCAGAATATTGTGGTACTAAATTTGCTATAGGTGTAGCAAATGGTCTGGATGCCTTAATTCTAACTTTACGTGTATGGAAAGAGTTAGGCAAACTTCAGGATGGTGATGAAATTATTGTGCCTGCTAATACTTATATTGCGAGTATTTTGGCAATTACGGCAAATAACCTAATACCTGTATTGATAGAACCAGATAAGAATACTTTTAATATTTCTATTGATGCAATTCAATCAGCAATTACTGTAAAGACTAAAGTGATCTTACCTGTTCATTTATATGGACAATTAGCAGATATGCCAAAAATTATGCAGATCGCTAAACAACACCATTTATTGGTGTTAGAAGATTCAGCGCAAGCTCATGGTGCTGAAGTTGAGGGCATTAAAGCTGGGAATTGGGGTGATGCTTCAGGGTTCAGCTTTTATCCAGGTAAAAACTTGGGGGCTTTAGGTGATGCGGGGGCAGTAACAACTAATGATGCAGAACTAGCAAATATGTTGAAAGCCTTGAGAAATTATGGCTCGCATGAAAAATATAAAAATTTGGTACCGGGCGTAAACAGCCGTTTAGATGAAATACAAGCAGCAATGTTAGATATAAAGTTAAAATATCTGGATCAAGAAATCACTCATCGCCGTCAAATTGCCAATTTGTATTTATCTAAAATAAGAAACTCATATATTAAATTACCTTTAGATAAAATAAATGCAAGCGAGTATAAGCAACACGTATGGCATTTATTTGTGATTCAAACGCAATATCGAGATGAGTTGCAACAGTATTTATTTGAGAATGGCGTGCAAACATTAATTCATTATCCAATTCCTCCTCATAGGCAGCAAGCTTATAAAGAATGGAATAATTTGAGTTTTCCTGAGACTGAGAGTATTCATCAGCAGGTGTTAAGTTTGCCTATGGGGCCGACAATATCCTTTGAAGAAGCTGAAACAGTTATAAATTTATGTAATAATTTTACAAAGTAATAAATTATTTACGAGAAAAAAAATTGAAAAATTTATGTAGTGTTATTGTTGCAGCATATAATGAGGAAAAAAATATTAGTCTATGCTTAGAATGTTTGGTAAATCAAACATATAAGAATATGGAAATATTAATTATTGATGACGGATCAACAGATAAAACGTCATTAATAATTAATGCTTATATTGAAAAATACCCAAATATTCAATATTTTTATCAAGAAAATTCAGGAGCCTTAGCTGCAAGAAAAAAGGGGCTAAATATTGCTAAAGGTAATTTTATCACTTTTCTAGATTGTGATGATGAGTTCTATTTAGATACTATTGAAAAAGCTATGAAAGAGTTTGAAATACCTGAAATTGATATAGTCCTTTTTGATTTGCAAATTTCTTTAGATGAAACAAATAAAAAATTTAAGAGATTTGAATATTATACTAATAAAAAAGTTGTTGATGGAAAAGATGCTTTTATAAATTGTATTGGCCAATGGGGTGTTCACGGTACAGGAATTTATAGAAAAGAAATATTTATTAAAGCTAATAATTACTATTTAAATTTCAATAATAAAAACTATATAAATAATGATGAAATAGTAACCAAAATGTCTTTCTATTATTCAAATAAAGTAAAAATAAGTGATGCAGTCTATCTTTATAAATTTAATATTAATTCTACTACAAGAAAAATTAATAAAAACTATATTTTTATTTTAGAAAATTCATTGATTTTTGAAGATATTTGTAAAAAAGAAAATATTATTTTTGATTATAATAATGTACTATTTAAAGATGTAAGATATATGTATAACATTTTTAAAAGATGGCGATTTGAATTGTTAAATAAAAAGGTTTGGATTGATATTTTGAAAAAATGTTTAAAATTAATTTTATATAATAATGGCGTCAAAGAGCTCAGCTTTAAAAACAAGTTGCGATTTTATCGTATGTACCTTTTTCTAACTTTTTTAGGGTTTTATGAAAAATAACTATCCTCTAATTTCTATTATCATTCCTTGTTATAATCATGAAAAATATATTGAAGATAGTATTCAGAGTATAATTGAACAAACCTATTCAAACATTGAGTTCATTATTATTGATGATGGATCAAAGGATAAATCTGTAGAAAAAATACAGGCCATGCTGCCTGCATGTAAACAGCGATTTGAGCATGTTTATTTTACTACAAGACCTAATAAGGGCCTATGTGCAACATTGAATGAAGCATTAATGCTATGTCATGGGAAATATATCAGTATTATCGCCTCAGATGATATTATGTTAGCGCATAAAACCCAGTTACAGGTAGATTATTTAGAGAAAAATCCTGATGTTTCAGGAGTATTCTCAGGAGTTGAATTAATAGACTCTAATAATCAAATTATCGATAAACGGGTGTCTGAACGTACTGAATATAGTTTTCAAGAGATTTTTTCTAATAAACATGATCTGCCTGCTTTAACCCAGATGTATCGACTTAAAGATATTAATGAAGTGGGAGGTTATGATGAAAATATAAAAATTGAAGACTGGTTTTTACTCTTAAAATTAACCAACCAAAATAAAATTTTAAGGTATATTCCTGAAATATTGTGTCAGTATCGTGTTCATGAGGAAAACTTTTCTAAAAATAATATGAATATGATTGTTGAAATGAAAAAAGTTGCGAATTGCTTTAAAACTCATGCAAATTATTATCGAATCAATTATAAACTTAATAGTCGCTTGGCTAAAGAGTTTTATAGACAAGGTTTGATAAAAAAATCTATATTAACTAGAGTGAAATCTATTTTTCATTTATATATATATAAATTTTTTAATGGGGCTAAAAAGTGAAAACAGTATTATTTGTTATTGATAATTTAGGGAAAGGAGGAGCCCAATCAATCACAGTTAGTTTGGCTAATTATTTAGCATCTATGCAAAATATTCATGTAAAACTGGCCGTTTTGAACAATCAAAATCAAGAGTGCTTTGTAAATGATTTAGTTCAGGTGGTTGATTTAAAAATAAATACTATATTTTCCAATGGAAAACTATGGAAGAATAAAAAACTTTCAAGCGATGAAATAGTTCGTGTTAATGATGTTTTAAATTCTCAGAGCTATGATTTAATAGTTCTAGGGTTTCATAATGGATATTATCTTTATGATTATCTATGGGAAAAAGATAAGGTTTATTTTTGGATGCATGGTGCTGTTTTAGAAAAAAGACCAGCTAATTTGTTTATCAAGAAAATACAGCAAAATTTAAGATTTTTAAAACATAAAAATAAATTTAAAAAAATATTTAACAATAAAAATATCATAGCAGTCAGTTCTGATTTGAAAATTAAATATGAAAAAATAGTGCCAACAGCTAATTTTAATATTATTCCAAATGGAATAAATCTTCAGAAATTCTCTCCTTTCGATCAGATTGAAGAAAAAAAATGGGATATTTTATTTGTAGGTAGGCTGGTCAAACTTAAGCAAGTAGATCATGCAATTAAAGCTTATGCATTATCTAATCTAACTGGAAAACTGGGTATATTGGGAGAGGGACCTGAACAGTCAACATTAATAGATTTGGTAAACAAGCTGAAGGTTAATGACAGAGTAGATTTTTTAGGGTGGTCTAATCATCCAAATGAAATTATAAAACAAGCTAATACAGTTTGTTTATGCTCAAGTTCCGAAGGTAGTCCAATTTCATTATTGGAAGCTTTAGCCAATAATGTTCCTATTATTAGTTATGATTCTAGTTCAAGTATTTCTCTGTTGTTTGATAATGAAGTAATGCAGTCCTATTTAATACCTAAAAATGATATAAAAGCTTTGGCTGATGGTTTTAATAAAATTATTAATTCCCCTTATCCGATACCTCTACAAGTTAAAAGATTAATTGATATCGATACGATGGCAAATTCATTTTTGGATTTAATTAAATAAAAAAACTTAACAATTATGCCATTTCGGATCATTTATCTTAATTGAATAAAATAGATGCTATCAGAATAAAAGGATCTTCCCTTAAGTAATTTTAGGATTTAGACAGAGCATCTACTTGCTAAAATTCATTTCTGAAGCTAACGGTATACATTGATATTACCGTAGCAATTTCTAAACCGTTTATAAGACCAAATATACTGTTCAGGTGCGACATTAATCATGGCTTCAACATCTTGATTTAGCTGGTTCACTGAAACCTGTAAATCTTTAGACAAAATATTATCGGATAATTGAGTACATTGGATATCAAAATGAGTATCTGAATTACGCAGACAACTTATGCCAATCACATTACATTGCGTTTTACTGGCAAGTTTGGAAACTAAGGTGGTGGATAAGGCTTTTTGTCCAAAAAAATCGGCATAAATACCACCAGATTCTTTAGGTAAATGGTCAGGTAAGATCACTGTTAACCCGCCTTGTTTTAGGTGCTTGAAAATCGCACGTACGCCATTTTCATCTGTAGGTACAAGCGTTGCTCTCGTACTTTGTCTCGCTTCTAACATAAAGCGGTTGATGCCTTTGTTTTTACTGGGCTTGTACATGATCACAGGCGCGGTATATTGATTTAGCCAAACATTAACCAACTCCCAATTACCTAAATGCAACAGCACAACAATCGTGCCTTTTTCACTATTTAGTGCTTCGGTTAGATGCTGTTCGCCAAAAGTATTTTTGATCAAGCCAACATTATATTTGTGTGGCATGCCCCAGATTTTAATCGACTCTACGTAGGTCATACATTGGCTTTTTAAACTGCTTTTAGTTAAAGCCTGATGTTGCTGGGATGTTAAATGCGGATAAGCTAATTGCAGATTAATCTGGGTAATCCGCTTCATGGATGAATTATAGCTATTAAGTAATGTGGCAATCCAAGATCCAATCAATTGCAAGACACAGAGCGGAAGTAAAGAGACAACTTTGAATAAAAAATACATAACAACGCACAACTCTTTATAGCCAAGATAATTATAAAAAGAAAATTTTGGAAAGAGTTTTATTGCATCAAAGATGCTGCGTCATTTCTAAACCACAGAAAATGAGGTCAAAAGTCTTGAGAACAAAATAAATAATGGGGCAAAATCACTGGAAGAAGAATCTTATACATCCAGTGGAGACGGAAGGTGATTAGGGTTTGTCAGCGTTACCTTTTAACACCATATAAATCAAACTCACAAAAATAAGTAAGGCCCCGCCTAAGCTGCTCACACAAAAATATAGAATACGTTGATTGGTGTCCATATTGAACAAACCATTGGCTAAGATATAACGCATAAACAACCATTGAGCTATAGCAAATATAATTAACACAAGTGCACGACGACGGACAGCAGGACGCATAGCCATAAGGTTGTTCACCACAAAGTAGAAATAGGCAGCTATTATGCCATTCTCAAGTCTTGATCTCAATGCAATAAAAAACCCTGCATAAGCAGGGTTTTTTATCACTGAATTAAAGAATTAAGCTTCTACTTTAACTTCAGCTTTTGGTTTTTCGCGTAAACGAATACCTAGGTCACGCAATTGATTCGGTTCAACTGGCGCAGGTGCTTGAGTCAATGGACATTCAGCAGTCTTGGTTTTAGGGAATGCGATTACGTCACGAATTGAAGTCGCGCCAGTCATTAACATGACTAAACGGTCAAGACCAAATGCCAAACCACCATGCGGAGGTGCACCGAATTTCAACGCATTCAACAAGAAGCTGAATTTCTCTTCCGCTTCTTCTTCAGAAATACCTAAAGCTTCAAAGATGGCTTTTTGCATTTCCAGGTTGAAGATACGGAGTGAACCACCACCTACTTCAGTACCGTTCAATACCATATCGTAAGCAACAGATAATGCAGCACCGGGGTTGTTTTTCACTTCTTCAACGCTTGATTTAGGCAGCGTGAATGGGTGATGCACTGACGTCCATTTGCCATCATCAGTTTCTTCGAACATTGGGAAGTCAACCACCCAAAGTGGCGCCCATTCGCAAGTCGCCATCTTCATGTCATGGCCGACTTTGATACGTAAAGCACCCATCGCATCATTCACAACTTTAGCTTTATCTGCACCGAAGAATACGATGTCGCCATTTTCAGCGCCAACACGTTTCAACAAATCAAGCACGATTGGCTCGATGAATTTAACGATTGGAGATTGAAGACCTTCGATACCTTTTTCAAGTTCGTTGACTTTAATGTAAGCCAAACCTTTCGCGCCATAAATACCCACGAATTTCGTGTATTCGTCGATCTGGCTACGTGGAAGTGAACCTGCACCCGGTACGCGAAGTGCAACAATACGGCCTTTAGGATCTTTAGCAGGACCTGCGAATACTTTGAACTCAACGTCTTGCATCATGTCTGCAACGTCAACCAG
This sequence comes from Acinetobacter terrae, assembly GCF_002135195.1. NCBI lineage: Bacteria > Pseudomonadati > Pseudomonadota > Gammaproteobacteria > Moraxellales > Moraxellaceae > Acinetobacter > Acinetobacter terrae. Next base: position 62,111 of record NZ_NEGF01000008.1, on the reverse strand, counting down.
TTTCAAAGGAATACGCATATCCGGTTTGTCAGATGCATAGTCACGCATAGCGTCTGCATAGGTCATACGTGGGAATTTGTCGAATTCAACGTTTAGAAGTTCTTTGAACATCTTAATTGTTAAACGTTCCATCAAATCCATAATGTCATCGTCACTCATGAACGATGTTTCAACGTCGATCTGGGTGAATTCAGGCTGACGATCGGCACGTAAGTCTTCGTCACGGAAACATTTTGCAATTTGGTAGTAACGATCGATACCGCCCACCATCAACAATTGTTTGAATAATTGTGGTGATTGTGGAAGAGCGTAGAAGCTACCGTTAGACACACGACTTGGCACTAAATAGTCACGCGCGCCTTCTGGGGTCGCACGAGTCAAGATCGGAGTTTCAACGTCCAAGAAACCATTTTCTTCGAAGTAGTTACGAATAAGGTTGGTCAATTTAGAACGGAAACGTAAACGATCGATCATTTCTGGACGACGAATATCAAGGAAACGATATTTCAAACGTATTTCTTCAGAAATATTGGTGTTTTCGTCATTCAATGGGAAGGGAGGCGTTTCAGAAGCAGCAAGAACTTCGATGTCTTTTGCTAGAACTTCGATTTGACCGCTCACCATGTTGGCATTTTCTGTGCCTTCATAACGACGACGTACACGACCTGTAATTTTTAATACGAATTCAGAACGTGCCTTGTCAGCAGTTGAGAAAGCTTCGGGAGTATCTGGGTCAATAACGACTTGAACAAGACCGTCACGGTCACGCATGTCAAGGAAGATAACACCACCGTGGTCACGGCGACGGTGTACCCAACCGCATAATGTTACGGTTTGGTCAATTTGGGCTTCGGTTAAAGTACCGCAGTAATGAGTTCGCATCATAGCGTAAAAAATCCAACTATATGGGTTAAGGCAAGCGTATACGTAAACAGCGTACCGCCTTTGAATAGTGAATTATGCCTCTTTGAGGATTTTGTCACAAGAACTAGATCACTAAACAATGCTAATTCAGCAAGAATTGCGGGTTTAAAAGCCTTTTACAGCCTTTAACCTAAGCGATGATCACGGTCAAAAAACAAGAACAACAAGCTTCCTAAGGTGAATACCAATAAAGCCCCTTGAGCAAATTGATTGATGGATTTACCTACAAAATAGTACAGATCAGAATGCCAAACTTCTGTTGAAAAATAGCGGGCATAATCCCAAGTAGAAAAGCATCCAACGACAACAGAAATAAGCAATAATATGAAAGCAAAATATTTAATCTTTGGACTGACAGGAAAATGTTGTTGATGCTGTTGGTAATATCGAAAGCACATCCAGAGTAAAATCGGTACAGCCAAAATAGAGGTGCCAATTTGTAATATACGATGTAAAGGATAGCTTCGATCTAACAAAATCACGCTTTGACTTAAAAGATCTTTAAAGGCAAAGGTTCGAAAATCGGCATGGGTCAAACCATCCCAGATGATATGTGTTGTTGTACCGACAATCACAGCAACAATAATGCCGATTAAAAATTTAAGCACTGATACAAAACCCTCAATGCCTAAATCATGCTGAATCCCGATAAAACGGTAAATCACCGGTCTGTAGAGCAAATACCAGAGGACACAAAAGCCTAAACCAAGCCATAAATCTGGATGAATAATCGAGGTCCATAGGTGTGTTGTATTACCTTCGTCATTTACAAACAGACGGATCAAATCCGGCACCATACAACCAATGGCAATCGCCGCAATTGGGAGTCGATGACCCGTTAAATGTGCAAGAGGAGGAGCGAGTACGGCATGCGATAAGGTAAAAGGCATCTAAAAACTTTAAAATTTAATTATTAATTAATGAATTTAGAAATCAGTCTATCCGAAAATATACAAAAAGAATGTTTTTTATTGCAAAAACAGTGGAATGTTATATTATAACATTATTCAAAAATCGCAGCTTTGAGCCAGTTCCATGTCTTTTCATAAGAATTTAATTACACTCTCTATTTTTGCAGTCATCGCACCCGCTGTCTTCGCAGAAGAGCAGCGCCCAAACCAACAATTAGAAACCATCAAATTACAAGCCCATCCCTTAGTGCAGTCGGCTGCAGATTTTGCAGTTGCCGATCAGGTGATTGATCATAAAAAACTTGCACAAGGTGGAGTGACCATTGGCGATGCATTGGCCGATGAACTCGGTGTTTACTCGAATCAATATGGTTCTGGTTCAAGCCGTCCGGTGATTCGTGGACAAGATGGTGCACGCGTTAAAATTTTACAACATGCTTCGGAAACAGCCGATGTATCAACACTTTCACCAGACCATGCGGTAACGGTTGATCCTATTTTAGCCAAGCAAGTTGAGATTATTCGTGGCCCATCAACTTTACTGTATAGCGCCGGGACTGTCGGTGGATTGGTGAATGTCACTGACAATAAAATTCCCACCCAAATGCCTGAAAAAGGTTATGAAGGGCAAGTGGGCTTGCGTTATAACTCTGGAAGTGATGAGAAATTAGCCAGTGCAGGGGCGACCATTGCTTTAACTGATCAAGTGGCATTACGTGTCGAAGGTTCAAAACGTGATGCCAACAACTATATTGCTCCTGATTATTTTCATGAAGGTGAAAAAGAACGTCGTGTAGACAATACCTTTGCCGAAGGTGAAACGGTGAATGTCGGTTTATCCTGGATTCACGACCGTGGTTTTAGCGGTATTTCATATAGTAACCGTCAAGATCAATATGGTTTACCCGGGCATAGCCATGAATATGAAGACTGTCATCCTCATGACAATGAACTTTTTTGTGGCGACCATACAGGCCATGTGCTGGACCATGATGGACATGATCATGATGAAGAACATGATCACGCTGCTGGGCCATGGGTCGATTTAAAATCAGAACGTTATGATTTCCGTACCGAACTCAGTGATCCGTTTGCCGGTTTTCAAAAGCTTCGCGCCCATGCCAGTTATACCGACTATAAACATGATGAAATTGAAGAAAATTCAGTCATGACCAATTTTAAAAGTCAGGGTTATGATGCACGCTTAGAGCTGGTTCACAATCCTGTTGCGAATTGGGAAGGGGTGATTGGTGCTCAATATAATCAGCAAAAGCTGAATATTACTGGCGAAGAATCTTTACTTGATCCGACCAAAACCCAAAAGTGGAGTTTGTTTGCTCTAGAGCATAAGCAGTTTAATGATGTTCATGTTGAACTGGGCGCACGTTTAGACCAGCAAAAAATTGCAATTGATTCAAATAAAAAAGATTTTGATGATTATGGCTTCTCTTATTCAGGGGCTGTGAACTGGGAATTTGCACCGAGCTATAAATTGTCTTTGGTTGGCTCTCATCAAGAACGTCTGCCTTTGGCGCAAGAACTGTATGCTAATGGCAAGCATTTCGCGACCAACACTTATGAACGTGGTAATGAAAATTTAAGCGCAGAAAAATCCAATAATCTGGAGCTTGGTTTGCATTATGAGCAAGACAAGTTTGATTACCATGTGCATGTCTATCACAATTGGTTTGACAACTACATTTATGCGGCGACCACAGATAAATTTGAAAATTTCCGCCTAGTGGATTACACCCAAGATAAAGCCAAGTTTTATGGTGCCGAAGCACAAGCGGGTTATGCTTTGAACGATACTTATAAACTGAGTGTATTGGGCGATTATGTGCGTGGCAAAATTGACAGTGAAAATGCACCCCGTGTTCCAGCAGGTCGTCTTGGTACCAAAGTCGATGCGAATTTTGATGATCACTGGTCGGGTTTAGCCGAGTATTACCATGTGTTTAATCAGGACAAGATCACAAGTGATGAGCAGGAAACCGATGGCTACAATATGCTGAATCTTGGCGTATCTTACGCAGGTCAATATGCTAAAAATAACGATTATCGCGTGTATTTTAAAGCCAATAATTTGCTCGATCAGCAAGTGTATTCACATGCTTCATTCTTGTCGAATATTCCGCAAGTCGGTCGTAACTTTAGCATCGGTTTAGAATTTGGTTTCTAGGCAAAAGTTAGCGTAGATAAAGTCATTCAGGCAGGATTCACAGAAATCCGCTTGAAAAATAAAGCAATAAAACCTAGTCTGATGCCATTGGACTAGGTTTTTTGTTATGCGTATTTTTCAACGAATTCATCAGAAATTGAATTGGTCACGCCGTCGCTATGTCAGCGTGATGATCGGTTTGTTGGCTTTGGGATATCTCTCATCTGCGATTTATCACACCTATAAACCTTTGCCGGAGGGCTTGGATTTTACGGGTAAATTGCGTCATGCCGAGGTGAAATTTCTAGCAGATCAAACCTATATTGATGCAAGTGGTAAACAACAACAAAACCAGGTCATTTTTAATGAAATGTTAAAAATGATTGATGAAGCGCAAACAACCATTGTGCTGGATATGTTTTTATTCAATAAAGAGGTCGGTGAATCAACGCTTGCGCATCGCACACTGGCGCAACAGTTAACCGATGCCTTAATTTCAAAACGTGGTGTACAGCCAAATATTGAAATTAAAGTGATTACTGACCCGATTAATTCTGTTTATGGTGGTGTTGCACCAGAGCATTATCGTCAGTTACGTTCTGCCGGTATTGATGTGATTGAAACGGATTTAAGACCGTTACGTGCACCCAATCCATTGTGGTCGGGCTTTTGGTATATCTGTTGTCAGGATGCGGGTAATAATCTTGAAAAAGGCTGGTTAAACAATCCATTTGGTCCTGAAAAAATCACCTTACGCAGTTACTTCAATTTATTTAATTTTAGAGCCAATCACCGCAAAACCGTGGTTGTAGATACAGCACAGGGCTGGAAAGCCTTGGTGACTTCAGCCAATCCGCATGATGGCAGTTCACGTCATTCCAACGTGGCTTTGGTCGTTTCAGGCAATACTGCAATTGATGTGTTAAAGACCGAACAGGCTGTGGGCCGAATGTCTAAAGGCGATATTCCGATGGTGATTGTCGGTGAGTTTGAAGGCGAAAAATCTTGGCCGCAAGTTCAGGTACTAACTGAAAAAGCCATTTTTGATGAAACGATAAAACTGATTGAAATAGCCAAGCCACAAGAGCAGATTGATCTGGCGATGTTCTATCTTTCTGAACGTCATATTGTGAAAGCTTTAATAGCAGCTCATGAACGTGGTGTTAAAGTTCGTGTGTTACTCGATCCAAATAAAGATGCTTTTGGTCGCCAAAAGAATGGTATTCCCAATCGCCAAGTGGCCTCTGAATTGAATGATGCGGGTGTGCCTGTGCGCTGGTGTAATACGCAAGGGGAGCAGTGTCATAGCAAGATGATTGTGAAACGTAATGTACAAAATTCAGAGTTGATTTTAGGTTCTGCGAATTTCACCGCACGTAATATTAAAAATTATAATCTGGAAACCAATTTACGTGTCGTGGGTGCATCTCAAGCGCAAGTTTTTACCGATGCCAAGCAATATTTTGATACAGCCTGGTCAAATCTGGATGGCAAAAATATGAGTGTCGATTACAGTCAATATGCAGATGAATCAAAACTCAAATATGGCATTTACCGCTTTATGGAATGGAGTGGATTGTCGACGTTTTAATAATCTCCCTAAGTCCCTCTTTTTCAAAGAGGGACTTTTCTCCCTTTTTTAAAGGGAGACTAAGAGGGATTTACGCTCTCCTTTGCTGAGTAGTGCTCCTTCTCTCTTTGGGAGAAGGCTGGGATGAGGGCTTTATAGATAAAAAAGAGCGCTTATGCGCTCTTTTTTATATCAATATTTTATAAAGGATTCGGTGGAATTAACGCATCCAAATCAGCATCTTTCATTTTGTCGAGTTCTTTTAAATCCGTTTTAATTTTCCACTGACTTTCGTCTTCAACCGGTTGCGGTAAACGCGCTTCTAACCAGTCGCACACCACATCGGGTGGAAAGTCAGGATGATTACATTGAATTACCCATGCCAAAAAATCTTTCGCTTCACCATTCATATAAGGCGGTGGTGAAACAGGCAAGAACTGGGTTGGAAGACGTTCATTCTTGGAAATGTAATTCAGCACATGACCCAATTCCTGAACGGTTTGCCATGCAAGCGGGTGATCGACATTGATCTGAAATTTAAACCACCATGCATGTTGACCATCTGAACCATAAGCATCAATCAATGCTTCTTGTACGCTCGGCACTTTGCAAAAGAATTGATGTAGGCGGTCAAAACTTAAATCAGCCACTCTGTTTGATCCAGTAACAAAAATAATATCCTAGCATAAACATATTCAGTGCCTAGATGCACGAAAGCATGAAATTACAGCAAAATTTAATTTACAAAACGTTGCATTAGATGCTTTTTTATCCATTTTTTATCCTAAACTAGGGATTAAAATGAGTTTATAAACTATATGATGCGATCAATATCGTTCGGAGGCTCTGATGAAAGTAGCGGTGGTTTGTGCTCTTAGTGGCATCGTGCTCTTGGGGGCTTCTGCGACGACGCAAGCGGAAAATAAGTGGTCCAATTATCGTGGTGTAGATACTAGCAAGTATCAGCATCGGCCTGCTTATCCTCAAACTAGCTATCCCCAAAATAGCTATCCAAAAAATAACTATCCACAGCAGCGTCCTGGCTATCCACGAAATAGCCATCCATATAATCACTATCCGCAAAATCACCCCAATGACCAACATTATCCATCACGTCCACCACCACATGGCGGTTATTATCCACCGATACAAAATGGTATCAGTATTCAATACAGCGCTCCCACGACTATCACCCATAACTCACAAAGCTATAGCTGGGTGAATGGTGATCCCAATACGGCACGGATTGAAAGTTCAAGCCATGCCTTAATTACGGATTGGCAACGTTTAGGTTTGCCTGCACCGCCCAATGGAACGTACTGGATCTTTGAAAATGGGCGCTATATGTTGGTGCCGAATCGTTAAGAATCCCCCTAAATCCCCCTTTCAAAAGGGGGACTTTTTTATAAGGAACTTCTAAGCCAACTCATCATCTTGCGGACGTGGCGTTTTACCTTCGGGTAATGACTTTTCACTATGCTTGTCACGAATCACAGATGGGTAAGTCCAGGACGCATAGCGCACCACCAAGATTGCAAAAGCCAGAATCAGAATCGAACCGGTAATAATTACCAAGTCCATATCCGCTTTATGATCGTGCTGGATATCTGAAATGAGGAGGCGAGTGAGTGCCGTAATCGCGATATAAATCAGAAAACGCACCGGCATGTGATTGGTCTTGAAATAGATACCGACCATGGCGCCCAGTTCAAGATAGATAAATAACAGCAGAATATCGTCAATGGTAGCGAATTGCTTCACTGTAAGTATGTGAAATACGGTATGACCCGCAGACCAGATCACCATACAGCCAATAATAAATAGCGCAATATAATGAAAACTTTCTACAGCGATATTTCCGAAACGGTCGAGGAGGGTTTCAATTTTTTCAACTTTGGCATCAGGTTTTGGCATGTTTTTCCTCCTTTATATTAGATGAGTATTTGTATGAAACTGGTATTAAACAGTATGCAATTTTCATGCACATTAAAAGGTAAAAAAATGAATGTTATAAATAATTCAATGGACTGTATTTTTTTCATACGGAATTGATATATTGTATGAATGGTTATTTCATTGATCAGGGAAAAGAAAATGTTAAAAACAATTCAAACAAAAATTAATAGTTTACAAAATGGTAAAAAACTCATTTTAGGTTCGGGTATTAAGGGAGATGAAATGCAGAAGCTGATTGCCTTATGTGAAAATTTACAATCCGAGGGAGTGATAAAAATTGTGAAAATTCATCAAGAGGCACAAAACAGTAAAAAAATTTCAGATTCCATTATTGTTGAAAAGATCTAATTAATTTTAGATGAAAAAAAGATAAAAAAACGCCTGACAATGCAGGCGTTTTTTTATATCTGATTTAAATTAAGATTGGTTAGTAAAGTAATCTTCACTGAAGTTCATGATCACTTCTGGACCTGCTTTTACTTTGGTGATGCGTAGTGCAAGTTCAGGCAAAATACGTTGTACGAAGTATTGAGCAAGCGCCAATTTGTTTTGATAGAACTCGCCTTCTTTCGCTTTAGCTGCATTCGCAATTTTTGCGAACATGTAAGAGAAGCTTAAAAGACCTACAGCATGTAGGTAATCTACAGCCGCAGAGTTCGGGAATTCAATGTTTTCACGTGCAGCTTCAATCACGTATTGAGTCACTGATTCAACTTCAGTTGCTGCATCTAATGTTGCATCTTTAATGAAGTTAAGATCAGCATCCAGGCTGTTCGCGAAGTCACGAATCTCCTGAATATATTCAGCAATGAATTCACCCTTACATTTAATGGTTTTACGACCAATTAAATCTTGAGACTGAACACCGTTGGTGCCTTCGTAAATTTGAGCAATACGTAAGTCACGTACGCATTGTTCCATACCCCATTCACGAATATAACCATGCCCACCAAACACCATTTGCGCATCAATCACTGCATCAAAAGCAGTATCGGTTAAATATGCTTTTGCGATTGGCGTAAGTAATGCAACACGATTGTTGGCAGCTTTCACTGCTTCAGCATCGGTAGAGAACTTGGTGATATCCAGTTGCTGACCCACATACACTGCAAATGCACGCGATGCTTCGTTATTTGCGCGGGCATTTAACAACATACGACGTACATCACCATGTACCAGAATACTGTCTGCTGCTTTGGCTGGAGATTGAATACCAGAAGCACTACGACCTTGAATACGGTCAGTCGCATATTGCGCTGCATTTTGGTAGGCAAATTCAGATGCACCTAGACCTTGAATACCCATCGACAGGCGTTCGTAGTTCATCATCACGAACATCGCAGCCAGACCTTCGTTTTCTTTACCTACAAGGTAACCTTTGGCGCCGTCGAAGTTCATCACGCAAGTTGCAGAGGCTTTAATCCCCATCTTGTGTTCAATTGAACCCGGACCTGCCGCATTGCGTTCACCGAGTGAACCATCTTCGTTAACCATGAATTTAGGTACGATAAACAATGAAATCCCACGTGAACCTGCAGGTGCATCCGGTGTTTTAGCTAAGACTAAATGGATGATATTTTCCGCTAAGTCGTGGTCACCACCCGTAATAAAGATTTTAGTACCGGTAATGTTGTAAGTACCATCTTCGTTGCGTTCAGCTTTAGTTTTAATAATGCCTAAGTCTGTACCTGCATGCGGTTCAGTCAAGCACATGGTGCCTGACCATTCACCAGAGTAAATTTTAGGTAAATATGTTTCTTTTTGCTCTTGAGATGCGTAACTGTTGAGCGCCATACCTGCACCTACAGATAGAAGCGGGTAGAGCAAGAATGATGGATTGGTTGCGAACAGCATTTCATCCGCAAGTACCGTCAGCATTTTTGGCATGCCTTGACCGCCCCATTCTTCGTCTGCACCCAAGCCAATCCAGCCGCCATCTGCATATTGTTTGAATGCTTGTTTAAAGCCAGCAGGCGTGGTCACATTGCCATTTTCAATTTTAGCGCCTTCTTCATCACCCGTACGGTTAATCGGTAAAGTAACGTTTTGGGCAAATTTCGCCATTTCTTCAAGAATAGCTTCAGCCGTTGCCGCATCCACATGGGCAAGATTTTCATTGGCTTGCCAGAATTGCTCTGCATTAAAAACATCATTCAGGATGAATTTCATATCTGCAAGAGGTGCATTATAAATTGGCATAAGGTATTACCTGTTTATTGTTTGAGTCAGTTCGGTTTTAGTTGAGTCTAAGCGATGAAGAATATTGTTGTTAGACGACTAAAGATTAATTTTGCATCTTTTATAAAGAAAAAGGACTGTCAAATCAATGACCGTCCTTCTCCTGTTCATCAAGTTAAAACTTTATGAAAATTAAAATGCGAAGTGTTCAGCATCTAAAGCAAGTAATGGCTCTACACCACCTGCAATCACGTCTACGTGTGAACGTACGCGTGGAAGGATTTTCTTGAAGTAGAAACGTGCAGTCGTAACTTTCGCGTTGTAGAAGTCAACTTCTGTCGTACCAGCAGCAAGCGTTTCTTGAGCGAGAAGTGCCATACGAGCCCATAAGTAAGCAAGGGTTACGTACCCAGAGAAGTAGAGGTAGTCAACCGCAGCTGCACCGACTTCATCCGGATTTTGCATTGCACGCATACCAATCTGCATGGTTAAATCACCCCACTCTTTATTTAGAGCAGCAAGTGGTTCAACGAATTCTTTCATTGCAGCATTGTCTTTGTTTGCTTCAGCAAATTTGTGGATGATCTTGGTGAAGTCTTTCAACATTGCACCTTGAGTACCCAAAACTTTACGACCTAACAAGTCAAGCGCCTGGATTTCAGTGGTACCTTCGTAAAGACACGCAATACGTGTATCACGAACAATTTGTTCCATGCCATGTTCAGAAATAAAGCCATGACCACCGAATACTTGAACACCGTGTTTCGCAGATTCAGAACCTGTTTCAGTCAAGAATGCTTTTGCGATTGGGGTAAGAAGAGACAACATGTTGTCCGCAGATTTGCGTTCTTCTTCAGTTGTACCGTGTTCAACCACGTCAGCATATTGAGCCAATAAGTAAACCAGCGCACGACCACTTTCTGCATATGCTTTTTGAGTTAAAAGCATATTACGCACAGCAGGGTGAACAATAATAGGATCAGCTTCTTTTTCTGGCGCTTTGACACCTGAAAGTGAACGCATTGCCAAGCGATCTTTCGCATAGGCAAGTGCACCCTGGAAAGACGCTTCAGAAGCTGCAAGACCTTGTACAGCAGTACCAATACGTGCAGTGTTCATGAAGGTGAACATGCAGTTTAGACCACGGTTTTCAGGACCAATCAAGAAGCCTTGAGCTTTATCAAAGTTGATCACACACGTTGCGTTACCATGAATACCCATTTTGTGTTCAATTGAACCACAACGTACTGCATTACGTTCACCCATTGAACCGTCTGCATTTACATTGAATTTAGGTACGATGAATAACGAAATGCCTTTAGTACCTTTCGGTGCGCCAGGAAGGCGAGCAAGAACGATATGGATGATGTTGTCAGCCATGTCATGTTCACCAGCAGAGATAAAGATTTTCTCGCCAGAAATTGCAAAGCTACCATCAGCATTCGGTTCAGCTTTGGTACGGATGATACCCAAGTCAGAACCTGCATGAGATTCTGTTAAGCACATGGTACCTGTCCATTCACCTGAAACAAGTTTAGGCAGGTAAGTGTCTTTTTGTTCTTGAGAACCGTGGTGTTCCAAAGTACGTACCGCACCATGAGAAAGACCCGGATACATGCCCCAAGACCAGTTTGCAGTACCGACCATTTCAGAAATGGTAATACCTAAAGAATTTGGTAAAGCTTGACCGCCATATTGTTCATCCGCAGATAACGATGGGAAGCCAAGTTCGATATATTTTTTGTATGCTTCTTTAAAGCCGGTAGGTGTCGTTACAACACCGTCATTCCAAGTACAACCTTCACGGTCGCCCACTTGGTTAAGAGGAGAAAGTTCATTTTCACAGAAGTCAGCAGCAGCTTCTAAATATTGATCAACCAACTCACGGCTTACGGTTTCTTGAAATGCAGGGAGTTTTGCATAATGTTCTTCAGCATTTAATAGTTCATGTAGAACGAATTGCATCTCACGTAAGGGCGCTTTGTATTGTGGCATATCGTTTTCCTCAATACTGGTTTAACCAGCTTATAATCCTAATCAACATTTGCACGTGCCTTCTATGACACGTATTTCTATGGCTTAATCGTGCAACATCTTCCCACTTGGTACAAGCGTTTGCATGCTTTTTCTTGGTGACTGTAAAGTCAAAGATTTCTAGCTTGAAATTGCTAAGTATATTGAGTGTAAATGCTTTTATGAGTTATTTAGTGGCATAAATAGTCAAATAGCCAATTTTTTGATCAGCAATAAAAAAAGGCGCAGAGTTGCGCCTTTTTAACTTTAGTTAAATTTTTACGATGCAGGTTTTGTTGTTACAGGAGCCATAGAGGCTTTAGGCTGGAAGCGAACTTCACATTTACCATTGATGGTATGTGTTCCCATTTTGACTTGAACAGCCTTGCCATTGGGCTGACCTTGGCAAGCTTTTAACATGGCTTGCTGATGCGCTTGATGTTGAGCCAATCGCTGATCAAATTGCTTGGTCAGTTCTGCACGTTTTGCATCAGTAAGCAGTTCTGCTGATTGCATTGGCATGCCTTGCATTTGCATACCCTTCATTTCACCGCGCAGAGGGTGATGGCCGCCTTTCATTTGCGTATCTTTCATCTCGCCATGCATGCTCATCATCTCTTTATGCATGCGCTTCATATCTTGACGGTCCGCTTTGAAGCGCATACTGCATGTACCATCAATGGTTTTGTCACCGGCTTTAATTTGTACGGATTGACCGACAGCTTTGTTGTCACATGCTTTTTGAATTTGTTCAAATACTTGTTTACGTTCAGCACGTGCTTGCTTGAACTGTTCACGTTGTTCTGGCGTCATTTTATGATCATGCTTTTGATGACGATGGTCGTGCATCATGCGAGCGTGGTCGCCATCTTTATCTTTAACCGAATGGGGGGATTGGCAAGCTGTCAAAGCTCCGATACTGAGAACACTTGCACTAACTAAAGCAATTTTTGTCATGGAATTCATTGTTTTTATCTCCAATGAAAAATAGTATCAATTTATTAGGTTAAGATTAAACAATAATGATGAAGAAACAATGAAGAGTTTTTTCAGACAGTGTTGGTTACAATAATAAATTGAGAAGAAAATATTGAGATTTTGCTTTTGAATATTCGCCGTGTTCCGATTGCCTTACGCCTGTTTTTGACCGTATTACTCACGACTTTAGTGATTACCACTGTCAGTTTGGGTGTATTGCATTGGACCATGCAAAAGAACTTCGCCAGATATGTGGCGGATGTTGAAATGCAAAAGCTGGATCATGTCATCAGCAATTTGGCAGGGGTGTATACGGTTTATCATGACTGGGGTAACGCGATTCAGGCGCAGATTTTGCAGATTGAAGGGACTGCAGCTCCCGACGATTATGACAGGTTGTCACGCTGGTGGTTGCGTCGTCAATATGACATTGCCTTGCAGCAGCGTTATTTTCAGGAAAATACATTGCTTAGTGTTTCCCCCAGTTTGAATCCGGGGGAACAAAGCAAACCGGTGGTTGATGCGGAAGAACTCCGAATGATGGAGTTGAATTTACCTTCTGAATATCAGCCTTTTGAAGGACTTAAATTCCCTTTAAGTTCTAATCAAAATATATTTCGCACGGATAAAAAAGCGGATGGTGCGCAAGCAGATGCAACCCAAAATCAAGGCAAGAAAAAGCAGTTTATTTCGATGCCTGATCGTTTGGGCTTAAGTTCACGATTGTCACTGTATGATGCCAATAAACAGTTTGTAGTCGGTGAGCCATCCGATATTCCTGTTTCCTATCGCCCGATTATGGTGAACGATAAAATTGTCGGCTATTTAGGTTTAAAACCGGTACTGGATAAAGATGATGCTTTAAGTATTAATTTCTTTAGCAATCAAAAACGCTATTTACTGCTGATTTATGGCTTAACTTTTTTAACCAGTTTAATTGCAGCTTTATTGTTGGCGACCTATTTCAAGAAGCCGATTCAACGCTTGTTAAATGCGACCCGTGAATTGACGAAAGGACATTATCAGCATCAGGTGAAAATTAACCGTAACGATGAGTTAGGGGATTTATCAAATGAAATTAATCAACTGGCGGTGATTCTCGATCAACATGAACAATCACGTCGCCAGTGGGTGGCTGATACTTCACATGAATTAAAAACACCGTTGGCAGTGTTGCAAGCGCAAATTGAAGCGATGCAGGATGGTATTCGTAAACCGACACCAGAGCATTTTGAATCGATGCTTCGTCAGGTGACTAGCTTGAAAAAATTGACTCAGGATTTGGCCGATTTAGCCCAAGCGGAAGCCCAACAGTTAACCTGCTATTTGGCCGATGTAAATCCTTGGGATGTGGTACAACAGGAAGTCGAAAATTTCAAACCCAAATTTGCCCAAGCAGATTTATCTATTTCACTACAAGGTGAAGGTGCGAATTTACAACTAGATATAGATCGTTTTAAACAAATTATGGTCAACTTGCTCGGGAACAGTATTCGCTATACTGAAGCGGGTGGTGAAGTACGTGTGCATACAGAGCAATCAGCGACACACTGGAGTGTGATTGTCGATGATAGTCCGCTTGGATTGAGTGATGAACAATTGGCACGTTTAGGCGAGCGTTTCTATCGTGTTGATGATTCACGGACACGTAGTACCGGTGGTACAGGTTTAGGTTTGGCATTATCTGGTAAAATTGCGCAGGCATTGGGTGGAAAATTGAGTTTTGAACACTCTCCATTAGGTGGTTTGCGTTGCAAACTGACTTTTCCAAAACAGTTAAACAAATAAAGGGATGAGATTCATGAAACATGTCATGCTGGTTGAAGATGAAGTGGAACTTGCACAACTGGTGCGAGACTATCTGGAAGCTGCGGGTTTTGAAGTCAGTATGTTTCATGATGGTCAAGAAGCCTATGACAGCTTTATTCAGCGAAAACCAAGTTTGATGATTTTGGACTTGATGGTTCCGCGTATGGATGGTTTAACCATTTGCCGTAAAGTGCGTGAACAGTCTGATTTGCCGATTATTATGGTGACTGCACGTACTGAAGAAATTGACCGTGTCTTGGGCTTGAACATGGGTGCAGATGACTACATTTGTAAACCTTTTAGCCCAAAAGAACTGGTTGCGCGTGTACAAGCGGTTTTACGTCGCCTAGACCGTCATGCAGAACCCGAACAAAATAGCTTATTCCGTATGGATAAAGCACAACAACGAATCTGGTATCAGCAAAAAACCTTAAACTTAACCCCAACTGAATTCCGTTTGCTTGAGTTGTTCTTGGAGCATGTAGGACAGGTTTATTCACGTGCGCAATTACTGGATCATATTAACCCAGATAGTTTTGATGTGGCAGACCGCGTGATTGACAGCCATATTAAAAACCTGCGCCGTAAAATTTCGGATGCTGCGGAAACGGGTAACCGTCATGAATGGATTCAGGCTGTTTATGGTGTTGGTTATCGTTTTGAATATCCTGAGGATTAAGATCTATCTTCTTAATCAAAAAAAGCTCCTAATAAGGAGCTTTTTTATTGCAGAGCTAAAAGTTTAAGAAGAACAACTCACCATCACTTCAGGTACGTCACTTGGCAACGGCGCTAAATCTTCAGGTTTTTCTAAATCCGATTGCTGAATGTAAGGCTGACTGAGCAACTTAAACAAACGCCCTACTTCCGAATAATCATCTCGTTCAGCCAGTTCAATCGCTGTCTGTGCCATGTGGTTACGTAAAATGTATTGCGGATTGGCTTTAAGCATTTCAGCATCAAGTTCAACCGTTTCCTGGTTTGCTCGAATGGCTTGATATTGTGTAAGGAATGCATCGAACTGACGGGTATCTAGGCAATCATCACGAAGGGCGGTGTAGCCTTTGTTTTGTAGACGAATAAAGCTGTCAGTGTAATCCAGTTGTTCAGCTTGCATAATTCGAAGGAAAGCCATTCCACAATCAAAACTGTCTTTATGGAAACTTGGCAGTCCCATTTTCTGACATAAACCCAGGGTGTAATGTTCCAGGAAAGTCGTTTCAAAATGCTCTAAGCACTTCGATAGATCTTCTTTGAACTGTTCTTTCTCAGCAGGATCTTTAACTAATGGAATCAAATTGTTCAGCCAGGTCCATAGATTCCAATGACCAATACTCGGTTGCTGCTGATAGGTATAACGTCCTTGATAATCCGAGTGATTATTAATCCAGTTTGGACGGAAACGCTCCATAAAACCATAAGGGCCGAAGTCGAGCGTTGATCCTGTAATATTGAGATTATCAGTATTCATCACGCCATGCGCAAACCCAACCAGTTGCCATTTGGCAATCATTACTGCGGTACGCTGGATAACTTTAGTGGCAAAAGCCAAAACTGGCTGTTCAGCCTCGAGGCATTCTGGATAATGCCATTCAATACATTTTTCTACGAACTCAGGCAATAATTCAGGCTGATATTGATTGATCCATTCAAAATGACCAAAGCGAATATGGCAGTCTGAAGTACGCAACATCATTGCCCCAGATTCCATTTTTTCGCGCTGTATGCCTTGCGTTGAAGAGGTGAACCCAACGGCATTACTTGATACAATACCCAAAGCATTTAGCGCATGACCTGCTAAATATTCGCGAATGACTGAGCGTAAAACTGCACGGCCATCGCCCATACGGGAGTAAGGCGTTGAACCTGCACCCTTTAAATGCAGGTCGATAGTTTGATTATTTTTATCCAGAATTTGTCCGATCAATAAGCCGCGCCCATCACCCAGTTGTCCAGCCCATTGTCCAAACTGATGCCCCGCATAAACCATCGCTAGCGGTTCAAATTCAGCAAAGGTTTTTTGCCCACTACAGATTTCCACCCATTGGGCTTTGTCTTCATCTGACCACTGTAATTCATTGGTGAGCGCTTCATTAAAATGACCCGCTTTTGCTCCTTTTAAAGGAACTGGCATTTGATGGTGGAAAAGCTTGGAATTGAGTAATGGGTAACGAGGATTAAATTGCATAGGACAATCTAAAAAATGGGGGAGATGCAATCACTATAGCAAATTTAAACGACCAAAATGAATAAAGCCCCAACAATGGGGCTTTATATTGAATCCGGTTTTATTCAGACACAGGATTCTTTTTAATATTACGCATCAAGATATTTAAGGTATTGCGATGATGTGAAAGACGCTGTTCAACCAATTGAAAATCAACTTTAAGTTTGCTGTCGATTTGGTGAATCTTTTCAGCAACAGAGGCTTTCTTCGCTTGAATCTCTTGTTCTTTCAGCTTTGCCCAGTCATTTAAGGTTTGGGTAAACGCTTCATATTCTTGTGCAATACGGAGTTTTGCAGTCGCCATATCTTCATTGACATTGTGACCATAAACCGCCAAATCTTGTTCAGCATATTTAAAGCGCATCGCCAATTCTGCTTTTTTAATATTAAAGCTTGGAATACGACGCAAGTTCTTTGCTAAACCGAGTTTTGAGCATGACCAAATGAGCCATTTCGTTGGATCATACTGCCACCATTTCACACCATTTCGGTAGTCATACTGGAAGATGTGATGATAGTTATGATAACCCTCACCCCAAGTTGCAATCGCTAAAACGAAATTGTCACGTGCAGTGTTTTCGTCAGTATATGGACGTTTGCCCCACATGTGGCAGAGTGAGTTGATGAAGAAGGTGACGTGATGACTCAAGATCAGACGGAGTAAACCACCCAATAACAATACGCCCCACATATCGCCAACAGCCCAACCCACAGTAGTGAGAATAACGGCATGTACAGCAACCACAAGAGGGATGTAATATTTGTCTTGGAACATCACGACTTTGTCATTTAACAAATCGGGTGCATTTTTATAGTTTGCTTCTGCTGCTGGATAGTTGCGAAGCATCCATCCAATATGCGCATACCAAAAACCATTATTAATTGAATATGGGTCTTGTTCAATATCATCAACATGACGGTGATGGGTACGGTGACCTGAAGCCCAGAACAAAATACTATTTTGAACGGCAAAAGTACCCATAAGCATTAAAATAATTTTTAATGGCAAAGTTGCTTCATAAGCACGATGTGCCCATAAGCGGTGATAACCCGCAGTAATTCCCAAACTACTCACACCGAGTAGTACAAATAAGCTGATCCATGCGCCTAAGCTAAAATCATGATGATAAGCATATAAAGGGATAGCGATTACAGCGACAATGGGTAAAAAAACCAATGCGAACACTGCAATCCAGTTAATTGGGGCTTTGGGTAGGGGAGCATTCATCTCCAACAGCACTCCTAGAACCTTCTAAAAGGTAAAGGTAAGGTATAAGTGAATTCTTAATTCAATACAGTTTATAAGGATTAAGACTTATCATATTAACATGAGCGAATAAATCTTCACTAGCATTATTCTACAGTCGTATTGTACTAAACAGTAACAGAATACCAGCGAGTCTTGATTGATTTTATCGAAGGCTTAGACATCTTCTTTATAAATCTACGATAGGGCTTAAAAAAAGATATTTAAACAATAGAATAAGGGCTTGTTCTGCCTAGAATTATTAAATCTCGTTCTTTTTATCTTATCAAAGCATGCCATCTCCCATCTTTTTATATCATGAAGATAAGTGTTCTAGCATCATTTTAGGAAAATCAGTAATCAATCCGTCAATGCCTAAACTTTGCAGATGTTTGGCCCGTTCAACCTCATTCACTGTCCAAACACTTATTTTTAAATGGGCTTGCTGTGTTGCTTGAATAATTTCATCTGTTGCCAGTGGGTTCATCCAGCCAATTTGACAGCAACCTAGTTCTAAAGCCTGTTTAATGGCTTGTTCTTTAATGTCGTGTTCAATCAGTAAACCACGTTTAAAAATGGAGTATTGCTGTTTTAAAGCCTGATGAATTTTTAAATCAAAACTGGTGATCACGGCAGTTTGTTCAAAACCATGTAATTGTTTTTGTAATTCTAAAACCAGTTTTTCAGCTTCAGCCATAGTTGCAACCGCTTTAACTTCAACTTCAATGTGCTCAAAGTCTTGCATGATTTTAAGGGATTGTTGCAGGGTAGGGGTAACTTCAAAGTTTTTCCAGTCTAGCCAAATGGAAGCCTGGTTATAGTGCTGTAATTCAGAACTGGAACATTGGTAAATATTTTTATCGATACCTGTAGTACGAAGAAAATTGTCATCGTGCATGATCACGAGTTCGCCATCTTTGAGTTGGCGAACATCGAATTCAACTGCTCGAATGCCTAAGTCATGAATATATTGAAAGCCACCGAGTGTGTTTTCAGGGGCTTCACCACGTGCACCACGATGACCAATAATTTTCATATCTGACTTTTCCAATGTAGAGTTTTTATTATTACAACGGAGTCTTATGGTTTAAAGTGTTAAATGGCAGGAGTTCATTATGTCACTTTTAAAAAAATGAGCGACAATGTCGCGCAAGAAAAACTTCACCATTCACAAAACCTGTTTAACAATAGCAATCTATTCACTGTTTCACAGAAACTTTATGTATCAAATTTCAGTCAGGTTGTGAATGGTACTTATTGTGGAGCAAAGACCACGATTTTAATTAAAAACTGAATAAATCATTTGCACTGAGCTTAGATCGTCTCATTAATATTCTTTTGCCAAAGCACCTCAGATCCACCCTCAGCACGTTGCAAAGTACGAGATGCTACAAATAACCAGTCTGAAAGGCGGTTTAAGAGTTGTAATGAAGTCGCTTGAATATTTTGATCGCGACTCTGTACAGTCATCAGGCTACGTTCAGCACGGCGACATACTGAACGTGCTTGATGTGCATAGCTACATGAAAGTGTTCCTGCAGGTAAAATGAAGTCTTTCAGCATTGGTAAAGCTTCATTCATACGGTCAATTTCATTTTCCAAAAATTCAACTGAAACAGGTAAGACCATGTTGTAGTTTGGAATGCAGACTTCACCGCCAAGGTCGAATAACCAATGTTGAATCAGGCTAAGCGATTTATCCCAAGAAGCTTTGTCTTCAATTGAACTGACTGCAATTTGCGAACGTAAAATACCGATACAAGAGTTCAGTTCATCAACATCGCCTAAAGCAGCGATACGTAAATCATCTTTGGCTACACGAGAACCGTCGCCTAGTCCAGTTGTGCCTGAATCGCCGGTACGGGTATAAATTTTACTTAAACGGTGGCCCATTTGATTTTCCTGAAGTTTATTAAATTGAGTTGGTTTATTTGTCAGATCATGTCATAAAAACAACATGATCTGATCTGAAGAATATTGCTTAGTATTTAAGAGTCATACCCACAGATGCCAGTCGTCCACCATTTACATAATGCACGCCATAGCCGTTGTAGGAGGTTTTGTATTTCACATCACCAATATTTTCAATGTTGGTAAAAGCTTTTAGATGAGGGTTAATATTCCAATAAGCATTTAAATCAGTTGTGACATAACCAGGCGTTGAATTAAGTTTTGTGTCAGGCCAGTCGGCAAAATCTTTTGATCTGGATTTGGCAGAAACAGAAGTGCTGATCCCAAATTTTTCATCCTGCCAGCCCGCAGTTAGTGTTGCACTTTGGCGCGGACGACGCATTAAATCTAAACCAGTTTCATCATCTTTGGCTCGCACATAAGCATAAGAAAGATTGAGAAATAATGCATCCTGTTGCCAATTGAGATAGAGCTCGCCACCAGTCAAAGAGGCTTTATCTACATTGTTGTTTTCATAGACTGGAAACACGGTAATTAAATCGCCATCACAGTCAGCAATACATATTGAAGTAATCAGATTTTCAATTTCGGTATGAAAAATAGATGCGCCTGTTTTTAGGTTAAATGCTAAATTTTGATCTATACCCAATTCATAGGACATGCTTTTTTCAGGTTGTAAGTTTGGATTTGCTCCCCAACCGATCGCGTATAAGTCATTTGTTGTGGGTGCTCTAAATGCACTCCCTATATTGCTATAAATACTGGTAGATGGTAGAACCTGATAACGTATAGCAGCTTGTCCAACGGTATGTGTTCCGAACTGTTCGTTATCTTCAATACGAAGCCCAAGTTGGGTATTAACTGCATCAGTTTGGTATTGATGCTGAATAAAATAACCTGTGCTATTTATATCTTTCTGGTAACGCATACCGTTAGAAAGAACATCGCCTTCAAGAGTTTTATGCGCAGCGCCTACTAATACATTTTGTTGTGGGGCAAACTGCCATTTTCCATAGAGTTCAGCTTCTTGCGTAGTGTTGTGAACAAAGTTTACTGAATTGATTTGGTCTAAATCATCATTGAACTGTGACAAACGTGTGTTTAGTTCAAGTGAATCATTTAATTTCAATCGACCTTTTAAATTGATGATTTCATTTTCAAAGTTCTGAAATAATAATGTTCCATAATTATCATAAGCAACACCACCTTGATTGGTGCTGTAGTCAATTGATGTTGCAAAGCGTTCTTTATCTATACCGAATTTTGCACTGTAACCTTTTTGATCATAGTCCGCTTTTTTACTATTTGCTGCATTCGTTAGAACAGTACCGTCGGTTTCTAAACGTTGAGCACGAATCTGTGCATAAAAATCATTTTCTTTGGCATCTGCACCTAAAACTGCCTTATAAGTATGATTTTCTCCAACTTCTGTAGTTAGAAAGGCTGCATTCTTTTCAGGTGTTTTTGTTACCAGTTGTACCACGCCTCCAATAGCATCTGTGCCATAAAGTACAGATGCAGGGCCTTTGAGTATTTCGATTTGTTTAATATCAGTGGTATCTAAAAATGATAATGGAGGCATGCCTGCAGATGCGCCATTTAAACGGACCCCATCACGTAAAACTAATGTATGGGTTGAGTTGGTGCCACGAGTAAAAATAGAGGCTAGTTGTCCGAAACCACCACTTTGTACCATGTTGATAGAAGCATCACTCATCAGCAAATGAGGTAATTCACCAATCGGTGATTGTTCTAAAATTTGCGGTTCAATAATCGAAATGCGAGCAGGGACATTTTTAATGTCTTCTTCAGAACGTGTTGCTGTAACAACCAGAGTATTTAAGGTGGTCTTAACAGTTGGTTGAAAATCATTGTTTGGTTGTGCATGAGTGTGTGAAACACCCATAGCAAAGGCAATTGCACCGACTAAAGAGGTACGGTGAAAGCATTGAGACATTGCTTGAACTCCAGGCATTCACCCCACCGTGAATGTTTGAGAGAAAGAACGTAACAGAGAGGTTCCGGACTGTTATACACATCTGGTTAAAAGCATGTATAAACACCGTTGCGGGGGCAGTGTGTTTTTCAACTTCCCTTAACTGTCACAACTATCAAGCAGTATAAAGAGAGCTAAAGCGCTAAACAATAAAGAGCACTTGAATTGGAGAGAAAAGGTTTCGAAAGAATTTATTTTAATACAGGATGTATATTTACCAGCAGTTAAGCGCTCTATTTGTGGATTTGACTGCTAAAAATAGATTTCAGCTTGACTTAAGGATGTTCGGAAACTACTCTGCGTGCGCTTCAGGTGCTTCCATAGAGAAGTGAAACTGGGAAGTTAGTTGAATTTTTGAATTTAAAGCTAACACTGCCCCCGCAACGGTGAATAGTTATCTTGTTATAACTTAAGTCCGGAGACCGGCCTGTTGCAAACCTAATTTAATGCGGTGGGCGTTATAACTGGGATTGCATGGCTTATCTTATTAAAGTTGTGCTTACCCCATATCCGCCTATGCATTCTTCATATATTTAACTCGCACGGGCGGTGCGGTGGGGAAAAGATTCATGCATCTCATCCATAAAACCATTCTTAGTTCTTTCTTTGTTTTATCTCCTCTTTCTTTAGCCATAGCTGCTGAAAGTAATGTCAAATTACCAACCATCAATACTGTTGCCAACCTGACCGAGCAAGAAAATAGTAAAACACTTGCTGCTGTTACAGTAATTGATCGTAAAGAAATTGAGCGTAAACAATTTAATTCTTTAGAAGAATTATTGCGCACGATTCCAAGTGTTACTTACACCAATGCTGGTGGTGCAGGTCAAACCACAGGTATTTCAATCCGTGGTACGGCATCTAATGCCGTTTTAGTTTTGGTGGATGGGCAAAAACTTGGTTCGGCAACTTTAGGTACAACTGCATTTGAACATTTACCAATTGATCAGATAGAACGAGTAGAAGTGGTACGTGGTCCACGTTCGAGTCTTTATGGTTCTGAAGCTGTGGGTGGTGTAATTCAGATTTACACCCGTAAAGGGAGTCAAAATGGTGTAAAACCATTTGCATCATTTAAATATGGTTCACATGAAACCTATAATGCCAATGTTGGTGTGGATATTCGACAAGATAACAGTTGGGCCAATGTCAGTCTTGCCGGTCTGAAGACCCAAGGCATGGATGTTACAACATCGAGCACAGAAACGGATAAGGATAGTTATGCAAACTATTCAGTTTCATTAAAAGCGGGTCATCAAATTAATGACCAAGTTGCTGTAGATGCCAATGTATTACACGTGAATGGCGAAACTGAATACGATGGCGGTGTAAACCCATACAATCAAATCCAGCAAAATGTCTATGGTATTGGTTTGACGTATAGTCCAGTTGAAGCATGGACAGCTAAATTTAAAATTGGTCGTGCAGAAGATCAATATGAAACTTTTGATGGGGATCAATCCACCGGTGAATTTAACACTGCTAAAGATACCTTTACATGGTTGAACACGATTCAACTTCATCCAAATCATACTTTGTTGGTGGGCTTCGATTACTTAAATGACAAAGTGACAGGTTCAACCAATTACGATGAAAAAGAGCGTGATAACTTAGGTTACTACACGCAATATTTGGGAGAATTTGGTCAATTCGATGTACAAGCTGCGTTACGTTTGGATGAGAACGAACAGTTTGGTGATCATACAACCGGTAATGCTGCGTTGGGTTATCGCTTTAATGATCATTACAATGCTTATGTATCTTATGGTACAGCATTCCGTTCACCGACTTTTAACGACTTATATTACCCAGGTTGGGCCAATCCAAACCTTGTTCCTGAAGAATCTGAAAATATTGAACTTGGTTTTAAAGGTTCACAATGGTTAGATTGGGAAATTGCAGGTTTTATCAATGATATTGATAACATGATTGCTAATAGTAACAATGGTCAGGCGAAGATTAAGGGTGTCGAAGTTTCATTGGGCAAAACGCATGATGCCTTAAGTTGGAATATGAACTATACCTATCAAGATCCTGAAAACCGCAATACTGGTTTAAAAGGCAAGCAAATTGCATATCGTGCACAGCAATTGTTTAATGCGAATGTAGATTACACGATGGATAAATGGACAGTGGGGACATCAGTCCATGCGGAAGATCAACGCTATACTGATGCAGCAAATACCAAAGCTTTAGGTGGTTTCGCTATTGCTGATGTACGTGTGGCTTATCAAGCAACACCTGAATTTTCTATTCAAGCAAAATTAGCCAACATGTTTGATAAAGAATATTACACCAACAGTAATTGGGATGGTTCGTTGTATCGTCAAGACGGTCGCACGGCTTGGGTAACGCTTCGTTATGTCATGAAGTAATATTGATTTGATGAAAAAAGCCCTTATTTAAATAAGGGCTTTTTGTTTTATAAGGTTTCTCTGGAAAGCCTGTTGAATTTGCACGCAACTCAGCAAAATTGCATTACAATGATTCGCCCCCCATATTTATAGACTGACTATGAATCGGGTAAAGTTTAAGCCAAAGAATTAGAGCGAAGTGTATGCGAACCCGTGCCAAAATTTGCGGAATAACACGAATAGAAGATATACATTCTGCTGTGAATGCAGGTGCTGATGCAATTGGATTTGTATTCTACGAACCTAGCCCAAGAAGTGTAACTATTGAGCAAGCTCAAAAGTTGGCAAAGCATGTCCCAGCGTATGTACAAATCGTGGGTTTATTCGTGAATGCAACAACTGACGAAATCACTCAGGTTCTAGAAGAAGTACCTTTGGATATCTTGCAGTTTCATGGTGATGAAACCGCAGAGCAATGTCAGCAGATTGCAGCACACACCAAACGCCGTTGGTATAAAGCCATTCAGGTTAAACCTGAGCTAGATGTCATAAAAACTATAAAAAGCTACCAACAAGCAGGCGCAAGCGCAGTATTATTGGATGCTTGGCATCCTGAGCTTAAAGGTGGAACAGGGCACCAGTTTGACTGGTCGCAGTTCCCGAAACTCGATATTCCTTTAATTTTGGCAGGTGGTTTAAAACCTGAAAATATTGAAGACGCTATAAAGACGACTAGGGCTTATGCAGTAGATGTCAGCGGAGGCGTAGAGTCCGCAAAAGGTATAAAAGACCAACAACTCATTGAACACTTTATGCAAGGAGTCCAACGTGGATCAGCAAACTGTTAATCAGAAAGATCAGGTGACTGACTATACCCAATTCCCCGATGAGCGTGGGCATTTCGGTATCCATGGCGGACGTTTTGTGTCAGAAACACTGATGGCAGCATTAGAGGATTTAGAAAAGCTCTATTTCCGTATGAAAAATGATGCCCAGTTTTTGGCAGAATTCGACCGTGATCTAGCCTACTATGTAGGTCGTCCTAGTCCACTTTATCATGCTGAACGATGGTCAAAAGAGTTAGGTGGTGCGCAAATTTACCTAAAACGTGAAGACCTGAATCATACCGGTTCGCACAAGATCAATAACACCATTGGTCAGGCTTTACTTGCTAAACTTTCAGGTAAAAAACGGATTATTGCCGAAACAGGTGCAGGTCAGCACGGTGTTGCAACAGCAACTATCGCTGCACGTTTAGGACTTGAATGTGTAGTATTCATGGGTGCCGACGACGTAAAGCGTCAGGCGATGAATGTGTATCGTATGCGTTTGCTTGGTGCGACCGTTGTACCTGTGGAAAGCGGTTCAAAAACATTGAAAGATGCCATGAACGAAGCGATGCGTGACTGGGTGACTAATGTCGATTCTACTTATTATGTGATTGGTACAGTTGCGGGTCCACATCCATATCCGCAATTGGTTCGTGACTTCCAGTCGATTATTGGTCGTGAAGCGCGCCGTCAAATTCAAGAGCAAGCAGGTCGATTACCTGATGCATTGGTTGCATGTGTCGGTGGTGGTTCAAATGCAATGGGCTTGTTCTATCCATTCCTGAATGATCAAGACGTGAAAATGTACGGCGTTGAAGCAGCAGGTTATGGCATTGAAACGGGTAAACATTCTGCACCGTTAAATGCGGGTCATGTTGGTGTATTGCATGGTAACCGCACTTACTTGATGTCAGATGATCAAGGTCAGATCATTGAAACGCATTCAATTTCAGCTGGTCTGGATTATCCAGGTGTGGGTCCTGAACACAGTTTCTTGAAAGATATGCACCGTGTTGAATATGTGCCCATAAATGACCAAGAAGCGCTTCAAGGTTTCCGTGATTTAACCCAGATTGAAGGCATTATTCCTGCGCTTGAAAGTTCACATGCGATGGCCTATGTGACTAAACTTGCGCCAACGATGTCTAAAGATCAAATTATTATTGCGACAGTTTCGGGTCGTGGTGATAAAGATTTAATGACTGTGGCACGTATTGATGGTGTCGAAATGGTTGAGATGTAAATGAATCCATCACTCTTTTATAGAGAGTGAAAGTCCTCCTTTTACTTTTAGGAGGGGTGGGAGGATAATAAAAAATCGTGTTGAAGCAATTCAGCACGATTTTTTATTATTTAAATCAGTATTAAATTTAGGACAATTGCCTTAATTTACAGTTCGGGAAGGCGATATGGATGTCGCCAGTTGAGCAGCATTACATGGATGTAATGTCTGCTCAACAAGATGGTTTTGTTACTTTTGCCAAAACAAAAGTAAGGAAGTATATAAAAAAGGAGGAAATATCCTTTATAAAAACAGTCAATACTCTGAGTGAAATTGAAATCAACTTTTCATCTATTAGTATTAGCTCTAATTTACTTTTGAAAGATCAAAAGTAACAAAAATCTTTTGTAAGACTGAAGGTATATCCATATACCTCAGTCTTACGGGCGACATCCCTGTCGTCAACACGTATCATATTGTGACTACAAGTTGTAAGTTATTAAAAGCTATTCATTTTCCTGAGTTCTAAGGAGTAAAACCATGCCCAGTCTTTTTATCGTCATGCTCGGTGGTCGTCATGCACGTGCCAATACAGAAGTTCATGATGTCGTACTGGCAGTCGGTGATTCTCTTGAAGAAGTCTATCCTCAACTGAAAAATGCATGGTTTGGTGAGCAAAAAGGCTTACACATTGATGCTTGGGCACAAATGAATGGCGTAGAATTCGAGGGGCAAAAATATCAAATTCAATTCAGTAATGCACAGCCAAACTCATCTGAACAAAAGCTCTTTTTAATTAATTTGGGTGGTTATGATGCTCGGGAGTTTGGTGAATTGCATCGTTATATTTTAGTGGTGGCACAAAATGCCATGCTGGCAAAACAACGGGGTAAAGCTTACTTTGCACAGCATTGGCAAAAACAGCATACAGACCGTGTGTTAGATGTAGATGATTGTATTGCGATCGATCAAGTGCATGGTCGTTATGTACAATTGGTGGAAGGTGAATTCAGCGGAAATAACTGGGAAAATACCTATTTAATGTTATCTGAGAGTTGATTTATATCTATTTGATTAATAACTTATCTTTATTGGATATCAAACCAAATTAAATAATATATATTTTTGTATATTTTCGATGAAAAGATGCTTTTTGATACTTTTAAGTTAAATTTATATGGGCATAATAAGATTAAGGATTTGTGATCTCTTAGCTAGATGGAATTTGATAAATGGATTTGATTCAATCAAATGGACAACCGCATTATGGACGTTTTAGTACTCTCCCAAAGACCATCGATTTAAATAAATACCAATATAAGACGCCTTATGGGGAGGTCTTAACAGGTTGGCGTAAGCGATTAAAATACAAAAAATTTAAATTTTGCTGCATTCAACATGAACATTACACCATTGGTCTGGCCATTGCTGATATTGCATGGGCAGGGCATGGTTTTTTCTATATCTATAATCATCAGCGTTCTGAAGTTTTAGAGTGGAATGCAATTAACTTTTTGTCGCGGCATACCGTTGTTGATGAGCAGCCACTTTATAACCAGAGTTTTTTCTCCAAGTCACCTTTTCAAATTGATATTCAACATGCCAATGGCGTGCGTTATATTCATGTGACTAAACATGGTGAAATTAAGCTGAGTGCGCGAATCTTTTGCGCAGGTACAGATCCACTCAGTATGTGTAGCCCGACGGGGATTAATGGTTGGACCTACACCCAAAAGCTCACGACTTTGGGCTGTGAAGGTTTCTTTATTAATAAGCAGGGGGCAACCATACAGTTTCATGAAAAAACCTTTGCTTCACTCGATGATACCTGTGGTTTTTTACGGCCTGAAACAGCTTGGTTTTGGTTGTCGTGTAATTTTTGGGATTCGCAAAATAATCGTATCGGATTGAATTTGGCATCAGGTGTGAATGAAAGTTTTGGCAATGAAAACTGCTTGTGGATTAATGGGGTTTTGTATCCGTTAAGCGATATTTTATTTCAGCATCAGGGGGATGATCATTGGACTATTCGTTCACTGGATGAAAAACTCAATTTAGATGTGAAGACGGGTTGGCGACGTTATGAAAATCTGAATTTAAGATTGGTCGGTAGCCAGTTCAGTCAATGGCAAGCCAAAATTAGCGGCACCATTCAGCAAGGTGATCAGGAAATTATCTTGTTAAATGAATATGGCTTGTTAGAACAGCATTATGCCAAGTGGTGATGCATTGCAAAATAATAAAAACCTAGTCCGTATTTATACAGACTAGGTGAGTGATAAATACAATAAATATTATTAGTCTTTAGCTGCTTGCCAAAAAGCTTCTCCGGCTTGGATTGGATCACCTGTTTCTTCTAGGGTTTTTACCCAGACATCATATTGGGCAATTACTGGATGCTGGCTAGGATGGAAGTCTTTGTTAAACCAGTCGCGATATTGCTTGCTCATTTTAGTGAGCATACCGTTTTTACCAAAGAACCACGGTAGGCCGCGAATATTCATTTGCAGGCGTTGTACGGGTGTGAAGCCATCATACTTTAACATCACATTGGCGCGGTAAATGGTAAAGCCAAACATCAATACTGTCGTCCATGCCAGTGTGAATTTACGTGTGCTTTCAGGCACATTGCCTACCTGTTTCATCACGTCAAATGCCACATCACGGTGTTCCATTTCTTCAATTGCATGCCATGCCAGCAGGGCACGGACATAAGGATGTGCATCTCGCAATGTATCTTTATGACCATAGAAAGTTTCTGCCATCAGCGCCGTTAAATGTTCAGCGGCAGCCGTCATGGCAATATTGTATTGAGGTGAGCGTTTTTCTAGTTCGAATTTAAAAATTTTATTTAAACGCTGAATAAATTGATCGACCGGCATGCCTTGCTCTTTCATGACCTGATTCATTTTGTCATGTGCTATACCGTGCTGTGCTTCCTGACGAATAAAATCAGCCACACGCCGTTTTAAGTCTGGATCGGTAATCTGGTCGCGGAACAAACGTACCGACTGAATAAAGTAACGTTCACCATCCGGAAAAGTCAGGCTGAGCGCATCAAACATCCGGGTGATAAAGGGATCGCCTCCGAACCAAAAACGGGGCACTTCATTCAGTTTGAAATCAAGATTACTGCGAACTACAGGTTCGACTTGATATTGGGCAATAGCATTCATTTTATTTTACTTAAATCGCCTTGGATAATTGCAGTATGTCGGACTTTTTCAGTTTTGTTTTGACAGTGCTTGCCATTTTTTATACATTTTACGACAGAATGAAAATTTAAAATGTCAAAAAACAAGGATACATTGTGCAAGAATTGCAGATACCCAATGGCTACTTTCAACTGTGGCAAATGTTTTTGTCAGATCGGGATCTGGATGGATTGCAACTTGATTTTCTGCAAGATTACCATGCGCAATTACGTCATGTCTTAAATCTGCGGATCGATACCCAATCACCGTATACATTTTTCTTAGAGGTGGTCCAGCGTACCCAGCAACATCTCAATTGCCCGCAACTGGTTTTTGAAATGGCACATTATATACGACCTGAGCATTTTGGTGTGTTGGGTTATATGGCCTCACGTAGTAATAGCGTGGCTGAAGCTTTGCAAAATATTATTCGTTTTAGCCGGTTGGTGATTGATGGCGCAGAGGTCATTCCTATGCAAATGCTGCATCAAGATAAAGAGATTTATCTCTCCTGGCCGCTACATGATGCACGATATGCGATGATTAATGAGCTGACTTCAGCCTGTATGGCGCATTTGGCCAAGCAAATTTTTCCAGCATCTTTGCAATTGCTGAGTATGCAGTTCGCTCATGCGCCGCTGATGGCACGTTATCATTATGAAAAGTTTTTTGGCTGTGAAGTCAGCTTTGGTCATGCCCAATATTCTTTTGTGATTAGTTCTGACAGTCTGGATTTAAAATCGGAACTGGCTGACCCTTCCTTAATGCAACTTTTACTGCGCCAAGCCGAAGAAGCGATTGCTTCCAAGCCCAGTTATGAAAGTTTAGATCAGCACATTCATATGAGGGTGGCTGAATATTTGCGTGTGCAAAATAGCGTGCCCAAAATTGAGCAGATTGCGAATGAATTGCATATATCTGCGCGGACACTGCAGCGGCAATTGAATGACCTGAATTCATCTTTTAAAAAGATTGTTGAGAGCGAACGTATGAAACGTTGTGATCAATTGTTGCAGCAGGATATGCAATTGACCGATATTGCCATGCAATTGGGTTATTCAGATCAATCTGCTTTGGCTCGTGCTTATAAGGCCTATAGCGGTCAAACCTTATTGCACCGGAAACAGCAGCTGAAAGTAGAACCACGTGAGTCATAAAAAAAGCGACCAACTTGGGTCGCTTTTGACATGGATATTAAAATTAAGCGGGTTTGAATCGAGGGAAACGAAATGCAATGGCCAATATCGCCACGATTGCCAATACCCAGCAATAGTAAATGTTACCGATCAGCTCTACCGGTGACATTTTCGCAATAGAGCAGGCCAACAATAATTGAGCGCCGTAGGGAATAATGCCCTGAACGACACAGGAAAAAATATCCAGCAATGCTGCAGCACGTTTCGGTTCTACGCCATATTCTTTGGCTACTTCACGTGCCATGTCGCCAGACAAAATAATCGCAACGGTATTGTTCGCAACGAATAAATTGGCGAATATCACCAGAAAACTCACCCCCAATTCACCGGCACGTTGGCGTCCAACTTTAAATAAACGGGTAATAGTGTAAATACGTTGGATGAGCCATTGTAGTCCACCTTCTTTTTGCATAATGGCAGATAAGCCACCCAAGAACATCGAAAGTAGCGCAACCTCGAACATCCCTACAAAACCATCATAGATGGCATTATTGAGTTTTAAGACGCCAAAATCAGGGCTGACCATAATGCCAATCAGACCTGAAAGCACAACACCAAGGGTTAAAACCGCCAGTACATGCAAGCGTGAGAAAGCCAGAAAGAACACCGCCACATAAGGCAAAATCAGCCACAGGTCATATGTTTTATATTCAATGGTTTGTGAATCATGGCTAACAAATGCATAAATCAAAATACTCAGGATCGCGGCAGGGACCGCAATCCAGACATTGACTTTGAATTTATCGCGTAGCTGAACTTTTTGGCTGCTGGTTGCGGCAATGGTGGTGTCTGAAATCATCGACAGGTTATCACCAAACATGGCACCGCCAACCACTGCACCGATGGCATAGACTGCTTCAATATTGGTGACTTGGGAGAAACCAAAGGCAATCGGCGCACAGGCAGCAATGGTTCCCATTGAAGTCCCCATCGCTGTGGCGATAAATGCCGAAATAATGAATAGCATCGGAAGGACAAAGGACGGCGGAATAATCGATAGGCCCAATTGCACGGTCGCATCGACACTGCCAATGGCACTGGTGGTACTGGCGAATGCTCCGGCGAGCATAAACACCATAAACATTAGAATTAAATTGGGATGACTGGCACCTTTTAAAAATTCATCAATGGCTGTATTTAATTTTCCACGGTAAATTAGCACGGCAAGAATAATGGCAGGCAGAGCCGCCACAGGCGCTTTAACCTGATAAAAAGCTAACTCAGTACCAATGATGGAATGATAGATACCACTGCCTAAAAAAATGGCTAAAAATACAATAAGAGGTAGCAATGCCAGCGCGCGAGCGTGCACTTCACCTTGGGATTCGGGAGTCATATAAAATAAGAAAAAGGAAAATCGTGCGTAGTATAGAGCAGGTTTTGCTATTAGATAAAACATTAAATGTAAAAGCTAACCCAATTATTTTTATCATTTTTTTACTAATAAAAATAAGTTTATCTTAATGTTGGATATTTTTTAAAATAGCAAAATTAGGCATCTTTGATCATTGAGAAAAAATCGTAAATATCAGTAAATGGGGTTCTCGGATTGTTCTGAAAAAATGAGATTGTCAGTCTAATGTAGCGTGAAATGTTTGCACTCTATTCAATGAGTAAAAAATAGCGTTACAATGCGTTGTCTTGTATTTCTACAAAGCCAACTCCTCAGTTTTTAAATAATTCAAGGAAAGCATAGCCTTATGTCACGTTTAGCCACTCGTTTTGGACAGCTTAAATCTCAGCAGCGTAAAGCGCTAGTTTCTTATGTGATGGCTGGTGATCCTCATCCAGAAGTAACCGTTCCATTGTTACATCAAATGGTTGAGGCAGGTGTAGATGTGATTGAACTTGGTCTTCCATTTTCAGACCCTATGGCAGACGGTCCAGTAATTGCCCTTGCAGCAGAACGTGCCTTGGCAGGTGGAACAAATACCCTAGACGCTTTGAACATGGTGAAAGAGTTCCGCCAGAAAGATACAGAAACACCAGTGGTTTTGATGGGTTACTTAAACCCGGTCGAAGTGATTGGTTATGAAAAGTTTGTGTCGTATGCGAATGAATGCGGTGTAGATGGGGTACTTCTGGTGGATTTACCGCCTGAAGAAGCAAAAGATTTGGATGACGTGTTGAAAAAATTCGACATGGATCAAATTTTCCTGCTTGCGCCTACCTCTACTGATCAACGTATTGAGTATGTGGCGAAACAAGCCAGTGGCTTTATCTACTATGTGTCCTTGAAAGGGGTAACCGGTGCAGCAACTTTAGATGTGTCTGAAGCTGCGGCCCGTATCCAGAAAATTAAAGCTGTGACTGATATTCCTGTTGGTGTGGGTTTTGGTATTAGCGATGCTGCCTCTGCGAAAGCAATGGGTGTAGCGGCTGATGCGGTAATTGTGGGCAGTGCTTTTGTCAAACAATTTGCGAACCTGGCGCCAGAACAAGCTGTTGTTGAAACGGTTAATAAAGTCAAGGAGCTTCGAGCCGCGCTCGATGAGTTAGTATGAATCAAGAAGTGAAAATAGGCCAAATTCTTAGCCCAGCGACGCCGTGGACGGAACGTCATGTTCCGGGTATTCACACACCCGATGAGCAAACCGCACTCAAAGCAACCTTTACAGAGCCAACCATTGAGTGTCCTGAATGTCACGCACTGGTTACACGTACAGCGATGTCATTTAATGCCTATGTTTGTCCGCAGTGCGACGAACATTTGCGTATGAAAGCACGCGACCGTTTAAACTGGTTCTTCGATCAAGTTCAAAATGAACTGGGTCAGGAATTTGTTGCGAAAGATCCACTGAAATTTGTGGACAGCAAGGCATACCCAGAGCGTATGTCTGAAGCACAAAAGAAAACCGGAGAAACTGAAGCATTGGTAGTGATGCAAGGTTTACTGAAAGGTATTCCTTTAATCGCATGTGCATTTGAATTCGACTTTATGGGCGGTTCAATGGGCACTGTGGTCGGTGACCGTTTTGTGCAAGCGGCTGAACGCGCCATTAAAGAGAAACAACCTTTAGTCTGCTTCGCGGCATCTGGTGGTGCGCGTATGCAGGAAGGCATGTTGTCGCTTATGCAAATGGCACGTACTTCAGCAGCCATTCAACGCATGAAAGATGCAGGTTTACCGTATTTGGTGGTATTAACCCATCCCGTCTACGGTGGCGTAACCGCTTCACTTGCAATGTTGGGTGATGTGCATATCGCTGAACCTAAAGCCATGATTGGTTTTGCGGGTAAACGTGTAATTGAGCAAACCGTACGTGAAAAACTGGAAGAACCTTTCCAGCGTGCAGAATATTTGCTTGATCATGGTGTAATCGATCAAATTGTTCATCGTCACGCATTACGTGATACTGTATATCGTATTGTCGCGAAACTGATGAATTTGCCTTGAACACAGCACCACTTGCAACAGACTCTTTAAACACATGGCTCGATTATTGGAGCCATGTTCACGTTACGGGGATTGATTTAGGTCTGGAACGCGTCATTCCAGTGGCTGAAAAGCTGGGTGTGACACGTCCACAGGCAAAAGTTCTGACCGTAGCGGGAACCAATGGTAAAGGCTCAACCACAACCACTTTAGCTGCCATTTTAAATGCGCAGGGCTATAAAGTCGGATTGTATCAATCCCCGCATATTTACCGTTTTAATGAACGGGTAAAGTTGTCGGGCATTGAAGTGGATGACCAGACTTTGGTGGATGCGTTTGTGCAAGTGGATCAAGCCCGCCGTGATTGTGATTTAACCCTTTCTTTCTTTGAAGCCACCACACTGGCAGCCTTTGTTATTTTTAAAACCAAGCAATGTGATGTCTGGGTGCTGGAAGTCGGTCTTGGTGGTCGCTTAGATGTGGTCAACGTGATTGAGCCAGATGTCGCAGTGATTACCAATATTGGTTTAGACCATACCGATTGGCTGGGCGACACGATTGAAAAAATTGCCTTTGAAAAAGCCGGGATTATTCGTCCGAATATTCCGGTGATCTTTGCTGGCCTGCAAACTTTGCCACAAGCCATCCAAAATAAAGTCGATGAATGCAATGCGACATTATATGTGGCTGATCGTGATTACTTCTATCAATATACTGACGATGGTCAGTCGTGGATGTTTGCATCTTCAGGTACGACTTTAAAATTACCGACAGGTACTTTGGCACTGGAAAATATTTCCACGGCGGTTGCTGCAATTTTAGTGAGTGGCTTAACTGTGACTCAAGAAGCCATCGCTCAAGGAATTCGACAAGCACGCCTGCAAGGTCGCTTTGAAATTCGCCAGATTCAGGGCAAGACGGTGATCTTTGATGCCGGACATAATCCCCATGGCGTAGAATTTTTGTTAAATCAGTTGCGAAAATTCCTGGAATACAATAAACAGTACACAGAAGTGATCAGTGTTTTTTCCATGTTGGCGGATAAAGATATCAATTCTGTCGCAGAGTTGTTGAAAGATATTGTTTTAACATGGAAAATTGCGCCATTAACGGTTCCGCGAGCAGCTGCAATCAAACAGCTCGATGAAGCGTTACAGGGTGAAACAGTACAGCACTTCGAAAGTGTTCAATTGGCTTTTAAATCAGCGCTGAATGAAACTAAAAATAATCAGCTGATCTTGGTATGTGGTTCATTTCATACCTTAGAAGCGGTGTGGGAGTATTTGGAAGAATGTCAATGAATAGCAAACAACGCTGGATGGGTGGCGTTGTTTTATTAGGTGGTGGTGTTTTATTGACAGCATTGCTCCTTAAAGGTAAAGAAGAAATATATCAAAACGAACTTAAAACCCCCGAGCTTGCAGCTCAAGTCACGCAGCAAAAGCCGGCTCCAGAAGGTGAAATGGTTCAGCTGCAGGCTTTAACAGTCGATGTTGAAACAGAAAAGCGTTTACTTGAAGAGCAACGTCGTGGGCGTGAAAAAGCGGTTGCAGAACAAGAAGCACGTGCCGCTGAATTTTTAGTGATGCAGCAACAGGCTGAAGCAGATGCTGCACGTAAAGCGGCAGAAGAATATGCGGCTTTAAATGCCCATCGTAGCGGTGCACAGCAAAGTTCGGATAATATTCCACCTGAACTGGTGGAAGATGAAAAAGTGAAACAAAAGCGTTTAGCGGATGAAAAGCTGCTTGCACAAAAAAAGTTAGATCAGCAGAAAGCTCAACAACAGCGAACTGATGCTGATAAAAAAATAGTTGAAGATAAACGTAAAGCTGAAGCAGATAAAAAATTAGCCGATATGAAAGCGGCTGAAAAGAAAGCAGTAGAGAAAAAAGCAGCTGACGATAAAGCCAAACATGAAGCCGAAGTAAAACGTAAAGCTGCTGAAAAGCATGAAGCTGAACAGAAAGCGCTAGAAGCAAAGAAAAAAGAACAAGCTCAGCATGAAGCGGAAGCGAAGAAAAAAGCTGAAGCTGCTAAAAAGGCAGAGGCTGAAAAAGCACGTGATCTGTTGGAAAATGGCGACAAACAATGGATGGTGCAAGTGGCTTTGGCAGCAAATGAAGCCAATGCAGATGCAGTAGCCTCTAAGTTGCGTGCCAAAGGCTACAAAGTGACCAAAAGCCCAACATCGAAAGGTGTTCGAATTATGGTTGGGCCATCGAAAAACCGAGATGCTGCGGATGCTGCGCGCAAGAAAATCAACAATGATGCGAGCTTGGGAATGAAGTCTGC
Source organism: Acinetobacter terrae (assembly GCF_002135195.1). NCBI lineage: Bacteria > Pseudomonadati > Pseudomonadota > Gammaproteobacteria > Moraxellales > Moraxellaceae > Acinetobacter > Acinetobacter terrae. The sequence continues at coordinate 25,764 of NZ_NEGF01000008.1, read as the reverse complement.
ATGGGTGATTGAGTGGGTGCCTTTAGACAAGCGCTAAATTGGGCTTAAGCCAAAAATTAAGATGGATTCGACAGCTGCTGTTGAATCCATTTTACATTTTCAGGGCTGAATATTTTTTCGATATGAATCCAAACCGGATGAAAGCCGTAACCACCGTGTTTCATTTCACTGAGTGCATCTTCAATTTTCCAGTTTTCAAAAATAATTCGATACATGGCTATACTTGCACCGGTCCGGTCTGAGCCATGATAACAATGAATCAGGACCTTTTGATTGAGTGCTTTGGCTTGTTGAATCTGTCGCATGACCTGCAATAAATCTTCACGGGACATGGCCCACGTGTGAATGGGTACATGGACCAATTTAAAATCCGTGGAGGGCAAGACAGCCAGATCCTTATTTCGTGATCTTAGATTAATCACCACATCAATATCATGTGTTTTTAATTGTGGAATTAGTTCAGCTGTGGGTTGCTCGCTACGAAACACATGCTCACTAATTTGATAAAAATTATCTCTTTGATTAAGGACTGTTCCCCAGTGTTGAGGGCGCTGTTGCGATGAAAGTGTGGGGGAGGTTATGCATCCCACCAAACTTGAGCTACTCAGTAAAAGGGCAAGAGCTGATCTTTTAATCATGCTAGATAACGTTCCAATTCAATAGGATCATGTGCACAGATGATTTCAATATTTTTTGTCGTCTGTGCCAACTGTTGAATTTTATGCAAGTTGTCTATGCGCATCTGATTATTTTCGGCAAAAAAACGTTCCAGTTTATCCAAAGTTCGGAGTTTTTTTTGGGGGTCAAGCTGTAGATGTGAATAGTAAGCATCGCCACAGAAGAACAGCCAACCTTCTTTTTGTTTAATGGCAATCCCGCAATGCCCTTTGCTATGACCCAAGAGAGGAATCAATAGAATTTCATCTTGAAATAAGCTGAAGCCTTGCACTTGATGCAGGTTAAACCAGGCTTCACCTTGCTCTGGTTCGATGAAATTCCAGTAACGATGCTGTTTAAATTGTTGGGTTTTATAGCGTGCTTTATTTTTTAAGGAGAAAAAATTTTGCGTTGCATTATATTCGCTGGATAGCACATGCACGGTGGCATGCGGAAAATCTGAAATCCCACCGGCATGATCAAAATCCAGATGTGAAACAAGAATATGTCTGACATCTTGAGGACTAAAGCCTAGGCGCTGGATTTGTGCAATGGCAGTCAATTCTAAATTGTTTTCTATCCGACCCAGTCGTGAAACGAGATTGCCTAAGCGGGCTTTGGTATGCAGATAATCCTGTACGCCTAAGCCGGTATCTACCAAAACTAGTCCTTGATCGGTTTCAAGCAGTAGGCAATGACAAACCACTTTGGCATGCAAGCCTTTTTGCCCAAACAGAGGGCCGCAAACAGGACACATGGTGCCACAGTGCAAATGATGAATATTATAAATCACAATATTTATTCTTAAGATGATTAGGCGTATTTATAAACTGGCTGTGAAATAAACACCAACTTGATTTTGTAATTCAATTGTTTAGCAGAATAAAAAAGCCTGTCATAAGACAGGCTTTAGCAAGATCAGGATCTGGCTCGTCATTTTAGTCCTGATTTTCAGCATTGTTGTTCATACTACTTTTGAAGCGTGCCTCACTCGCTTATTCCCTGACATTTGAAGCATAATTTTTCATCTTCTTGTGGAATATATTCCTCGGAGTGGAGCAGTGTTCCACTCATCCTTTACTACGCACTTCGCTTGTCTTGCAACAAAATAAGATAGTGTTTTAATACTTCTCACTTCGTTTGCCTTGCGCAAAACTAAAAAGCAGTGCTTTTAGTTTTGCTCAGGCTGTGGGGTTAAACGTAGGTAAGGTTTAACCGCTGCATAGCCTTTAGGGAAACGTTGTTTGATTTCGTCCTCATCTTGAAGAGAAGGCACGATTACCACATCTTCCCCTTGTTGCCAGTTGGCAGGGGTAGCAACTTTGTGCTTGTCCGTCAGTTGTAGCGAGTCTACAACACGTAAAATTTCATTGAAGTTACGACCCGTAGATGCAGGGTAAGTAATAATTAAACGAACTTTTTTGTTTGGATCAATAATCACCAAAGAACGAACAGTGAGGGTCTCACTGGCATTCGGGTGAATAAAGTCATAAAGAGTAGAAACTTTACGGTCTTTATCGGCAATGATCGGAAAATTTACCGAAGTGTTTTGAGTTTCGTTAATGTCGTTAATCCAGCCCTTATGCGATTCAACATCATCAACAGACAGTGCAATCGCTTTTACGCCACGTTTCGCAAACTCATCTTTCAGCTTTGCGGTATAGCCAAGTTCAGTGGTGCATACCGGAGTGTAATCAGCAGGATGGGAAAATAAAATTCCCCAGCTGTCACCGAGATAATCGTAGAAATTAATTTTGCCATCACTTGAGTCTTGCTCAAAATTCGGTGCGGTATCGCCTAAACGTAATGTCATTTTTATAGCCTCATATTATTTGTTATAAACTTGGATGAGGTCTAATATGGCGCAATTTTTTTTCCAAGGAAAATAGCGTTTTTGTATTTCTTTATGAGGAAATGGAATATACAAGGCTGGTTTGATTTGTAAAATCTGTATAAATCACGGATTTTATGACTATATTGGCTGTTTAAAATTTGTTACATTGATTTCCCTTAGCTGTCACGTGCTAGAACGAGTGATCAGAATTTTTTTATTGGTTTTGTGCAAAACCCTTGTACTTCAAATTTCTAGCACCATAATAACGACTGAGAAAAAATTTATTCATTCGACAAGCAAGATTTAGAGAGTCTATTCATGTTGGCAAGTCTGATCGGAGGCATCTTCGGTACCAAAAATGAGCGCGAACTCAAACGCATGCGTAAAATCGTAGATAAGATTAATGCGCTCGAGCCGACGATATCTGCACTAAGCGATGCAGACTTATCTGCAAAAACTGAAGAATTCAAACAACGATATAACAAGGGCGACAGCCTGGATAAATTATTGCCTGAAGCATTTGCGGTTTGTCGTGAAGCGGCAAAACGAATCATGGGGATGCGTCATTACGATGTTCAGCTGATTGGTGGTATCACCCTTCACGAAGGTAAAATCGCGGAAATGCGTACCGGTGAAGGTAAAACCCTGATGGGTACTTTGGCTTGTTATCTCAATGCGATTAGTGGTCAAGGGGTGCATGTCATCACCGTGAATGACTATTTGGCACAACGTGACGCCGAGTTAAACCGTCCATTATTCGAATTCTTGGGTTTAAGCATTGGTATTATTTACTCAATGCAAAATCCGACCGAAAAAGCAGAAGCCTATCGTGCCGATATTACTTACGGTACCAACAACGAATTCGGTTTTGACTATCTTCGTGACAACATGGTGTTCTCGCTGGCTGAGAAAAAACAGCGCGGCTTAACGTATGCCATTATCGATGAGGTCGATTCGATCTTGATCGATGAAGCACGTACCCCATTGATCATTTCTGGTCAAAGTGATGACTCTTCACAATTGTATGCTGCAATCAATAGCATTCCACCAAAACTGACCCCACAAAAAGAAGAAAAAGTAGCCGATGGTGGTCACTTCTGGATTGATGAAAAACAACGCTCTGTTGAAATGACAGAAGTGGGTTATGAAACAGTAGAAGATGAATTGATTAAAATGGGCTTGCTCGCAGAAGGTGAGAGCTTGTATTCATCGGCTAACTTGAACCTGGTTCATCATGTTACGGCTGCCATTCGTGCGCATTATCTTTATCAACGTAACGTTCAGTACATCATCAATGATGGCGAAGTGATTATTGTGGATGAAAATACTGGTCGTACCATGCCGGGTCGTCGTTGGTCAGACGGCTTGCACCAAGCGGTTGAAGCAAAAGAAGGTCTGGAAATCCAACCTGAAAACCAAACCCTTGCAACAACCACTTTCCAGAATTATTTCCGTTTATACAAAAAACTTTCAGGTATGACAGGTACTGCTGATACTGAAGCTGCGGAAATGAAAGAAATTTATGGTCTGGATGTGGTGCTGATTCCAACCCATCGTCCAATGATTCGTAATGACCAAAACGATTTAATTTATTTAAACCGTAATGGTAAATACAACGCAATTATTCAAGAGATTCAAAATATTCATGAAGCCGGTGTTGCGCCTATCCTGATTGGTACTGCAACCATTGAAGCCAGTGAAATTCTTTCGGATAAACTGAAAGAAGCCGGTATTGCCCATGAAGTACTGAATGCGAAACAACATGAACGCGAAGCTGACATTATTGCGCAAGCAGGTTCACCCAATGCGGTGACCATTGCCACCAATATGGCAGGTCGTGGTACCGATATTTTGCTCGGTGGTAACTGGAAAGCCAAACTTGCCAAAATTGAAAACTATACCGCTGAAGATGAAGCACGCTTAAAAGCCGAATGGGAACAAAACCATGAAATGGTGATTAATTCTGGCGGTCTACATATTATTGGTTCAGAACGTCACGAATCACGTCGTATCGATAACCAGCTACGTGGTCGTGCCGGTCGTCAAGGTGACCCGGGTGTGTCACGTTTCTACTTGTCGCTTGAAGATGACTTGATGCGTATTTTCGCTGGTGATCGTGTTGTCAGCATGATGCGTGCAATGGGCTTGCAAGAAGATGAAGCCATTGAACACAAAATGGTGTCACGTTCAATCGAAAATGCGCAACGTAAAGTAGAAGCACGTAACTTTGACATTCGTAAGAACTTGTTGAAATACGATGACGTGAATAACGAACAACGTAAGATCATTTATTCACAACGTGATGAAGTGCTTGCTGAAAGCACTTTGCAAGATTACATCGAAGAAATGCATCACGAAGTGATCAAGGGTGTAATTGCCAACTATATTCCACCTGAATCAATTCACGATCAATGGGATATTGATGGTTTAGAACGTGCATTACGTGATGATCTGGGCATTGATTTACCGGTGAATCAATGGTTGGAACAAGACCGCCGTTTAGATGAAGAAGCTTTGGTTGAACGTATTTCTGATGAAATCGTGAACCGCTATCGTGATCGTCGTGAACAAATGGGTGATGAATCTGCAGCAATGCTGGAACGTCACTTCATGTTGAGCGCTTTGGACCGTCATTGGAAAGAACATTTGGCGGCTATGGATTACTTGCGTCAAGGCATCCATTTACGTGGTTATGCGCAAAAAAATCCAGAGCAAGAATATAAGAAAGAAGCATTTAATTTATTCGTAAATATGCTTGCAGTGATTAAGTCGGATGTGATTACTGACCTTTCACGTGTGCATGTGCCTACAGCTGAAGAGTTAGCTGAAATGGAAGCACAGAAACAGGCGCAAGCTGAAGCGATGCATTTAAATCTTTCTCATGCTGAAGTGGATGGTTTAACCGGTGATATGACTGCAGATCTAGATGCACAATATACTCTAGTGGATGAACAAATCATTATTCCACCTGCAAACCGTAATGCGCCTTGTCCATGTGGTTCCGGTCTAAAATACAAACAATGTCACGGTAAAATTTAATTTTACCCAGACTGTAAAGCCACTTTAAATATTCCTCTTGTTCATTGAGAGGGGCTATCTAAAGTGGCTTTTTTAATTCCATCTAAATATATTATTTAGTTTTTCAAGATGTGAATACGTTTGCAGAGAACCAAATTAAGTGCTATTTAGTTGAATATCGAACACTGATGAAAAGCGGAAAGACAATGAAAAAAGTATTACAACCATTGATGATTGCAGCTTTAGCTATTCCTACTTTGACTTTTGCAAATCAGACAACAACCGTAGACAAAGTACAAGCTGCGCGTGGTGCAACCACAGCTCCAGCAGTTGCTCAGGACGGTAACATTACCGTTGCAAGCCCACGCACTGGTATTCGTTATACTTTTGCTAATCCGAATCAGCGCCTGGTGGTATTGAAAACCACAGCGGTGACTGCAGCCAATGCAGCCAATGTGAATCGTATTGTAGCTTCAAATCCTGCTTTATCTACAGCAAGTCAAGAAAAAGCCAAACAGGCATTATTGTCAGAAGCGACTCAATTAGCGTCAAACTAAAGCTATGTTGTTTTTTTAAACCAGTCTGCGGACTGGTTTTTTTGTGCCTGGAAACATCAATCCAATAAAAAATAAATCAAACAAAGTGTTCTGCTCGATTTTTTAGTCAATTTCTACTAAGCTGTCTTTTTATCACGAACTTATTTGGAAGTTTAAAAATGGCGGTGGGCGACGTAACAATGCCACAGATGCATGTGGTTAAAGGTGTAAAAATTGGTTCAGCTGAAGCGTATGTGCGCTATCAGAACCGACGTGACCTTGTCATTTTTGAATTTGCTGAAGGCTCAAATGTTGCTGGTGTATTTACGCAAAATGCATTTTGTGCTGCACCTGTGCATGTCTGTAAAGCGCATCTTCAGGTAGGTAATCCGCGCTATTTAGTAATTAATACCGGCAATGCCAATGCAGGTACCGGCAAAGTCGGAATGGCAAATGCACAAGCGACTTGCGCGAAACTGGCTGAACTTGCTGGTGTGTCAGATAACGAAATTTTGCCCTTTTCAACCGGAGTGATTGGCGAGCAATTGCCTATTGAGCGTTTGATGAATGGTTTGCAACCTGCACTTGATTCATTACGCGATGATGCCTGGTTAGATGCAGCGACCGGCATTATGACCACAGATACTTTGCCTAAAGGTGCATCTGAACAATTTGAGCTAGATGGTGTAACTTACACCATGACCGGTATCTCAAAAGGCGCAGGCATGATTCGCCCGAATATGGCGACCATGCTGAGCTATGTCGCTACCGATGCACCGATCAGCCGTGAATTAGTGCAGCAGCTATTAAAAACAACGGTAAACGTTTCATTCAACCGTATTACGGTGGATGGCGATACCTCAACCAATGACTCATGTATTTTTGTAGCGACAGGTCAAGCCGGTGGTGCAGAAATCACATCGACTGATGATATACGTTATGCTGCGGTTCTCGATGTTTTAACTCATGTGATGAAACGTTTGGCACAACTGATTGTGCGTGATGGCGAAGGTGCAACCAAGTTCATTACGGTTGCAGTTGAAGGCGGTGCAGATACCCAAGAATGTTGCGATATTGCCTATAGCATTGCGCATTCACCCTTGGTGAAAACTGCATTTTTTGCATCCGATCCAAACTGGGGGCGTATCCTTGCAGCGATTGGTTATGCAGGTGTTAAAAATTTAGACGTTGAAAAAATCCAGGTTTGGTTAGATGATGTACAAATCTGCAAAGATGGTGGTGCGGCAGCGGACTATACGGAGGAAGCTGGCGCGCGCGTGATGTCTCAAGCTGAAATGACGATTCGTGTTGATTTAGGACGAGGTCAAGCAAAAGACACGGTCTATACCTGTGATCTGTCTTACGACTATGTCAAGATCAATGCAGATTACCGTTCTTAAGTTTAGTTGAATGAAAAAGCCTCCGTAGTGAGGCTTTTTTATAATGCAAAGTTTTTAATGACTGGTCAAAAAAGCAAGATGCCATTCTGATCAGTAAATTGAGTGTACTGCTTGTGGTCTAACAAGCACTAAGGATAGAGATGATGTTTATGAATGATGCGACCAATTTAATTGCCAATGAGGCTAAATCGATTGTGCAGGCGCATTTAGATCGTTTAGGTGAGCCTAAAGATATTCATTTGAGTGATGAGGTCAAACAGGAAAAGTTTGCGCAAATTCTAGCAGAACTCAAAAAACGCGACGCTGTCCTTGTCGCTCATTACTATTGCGATCCTGAAGTTCAAGAGTTAGCGGAATTGTCAGGTGGTTGTGTTTCAGATTCGTTAGAAATGGCTCGTTTTGGTCGTGACCATCCAGCTTCAACCTTAGTTGTGGCGGGTGTGAAATTCATGGGAGAAACAGCGAAAATCCTTTCTCCTGAAAAAACAGTGTTGATGCCAACCTTGGAAGCCACTTGTTCTTTGGATTTGGGTTGTCCTGTCGATGAGTTTACAGCCTTCTGTGATGCGCATCCAGATCATACCGTTGTGGTGTATGCCAATACTTCTGCAGCAGTTAAAGCCCGAGCTGATTGGGTAGTAACATCGAGTTGTGCAGTCGAAATTATTGAACACTTAGAGAGTCTGGGTGAAAAGATTATCTGGGCGCCAGATCAGCATCTCGGCCGTTACATCCAGAAGAAAACCGGTGCAGACATGTTACTTTGGGACGGTGCTTGTATTGTGCATGAAGAATTTCGTGCACGCGGTATTGCCAATATGAAAGCACTCTATCCAGATGCAGCGGTATTGGTGCATCCAGAGTCACCAGAATCAGTGGTTGATATCGCTGATGCAGTAGGAAGTACCTCGCAACTGATTAAAGCGGCACAAACACTGCCAAATGAGCGTTTGATTGTGGCAACCGACCGTGGCATCTTCTATAAAATGCAACAAGCTGTGCCAAACAAGATTCTGATTGAAGCACCAACAGCAGGTGAGGGGGCAACTTGTCGCTCTTGTGCGCATTGTCCTTGGATGGCGATGAATGAATTGGATGGAATTCTAGCGGTTTTACAAAAAGGTGATCAAGAAATACACGTTGATCCAGCCCTTGCGGAACGGGCTAAATTACCTCTTGATCGCATGTTGAACTTCAGTGCTAATTTAAAACGTTAATAATTGTATATAAAATAGCTAAAGTGCTTGATAAATATACATTCGAAGCGTTTTTTTAATTTTTTTTGACTATAGGTGTTGACGTTGCTAAGCGTCGCGCCTAGAATGCACACCGTACCGCATGAAGTGCAGTATGAAGCTAAGATGAATCGGAGCATGGCGCAGCTTGGTAGCGCACCTGGTTTGGGACCAGGGGGTCGTAGGTTCGAATCCTACTGCTCCGACCAATTCTTCAAGGCAAAGGTTTCATGGTATTTAATATCATAGGTCATGCGCCTGTAGCTCAGTAGGATAGAGCATCCGCCTTCTAAGCGGATGGTCACAGGTTCGAATCCTGTCAGGCGCACCATTTATGGTAGCTTGATATTTTAGAATCTGAAAATGTTGTAACGGTGGATGTAGCTCAGTTGGTAGAGCCCCGGATTGTGATTCCGGTTGTCGTGGGTTCGAGCCCCATCATTCACCCCAATTCGGAGCATGGCGCAGCTTGGTAGCGCACCTGGTTTGGGACCAGGGGGTCGTAGGTTCGAATCCTACTGCTCCGACCATCTTTCTAAAAGATGATATAAATAATCCGCTTAAATGCGGTTTTTTTATGCCTGAAATTTAATAATAACATTCAACATTCAACATTCAACATTCAACATTCAACATTCAACATTCAACATTCAACATTCAACATTCAACATTCAACATTCAACATTCAACATTCAACATTCAACATTCAACATTCAACATTCAACATTCAACATTCAACATTCAACATTCAACATTCAACATTCAACATTCAACATTCAACATTCAACATTCAACATTCAACATTCAACATTCAACATTCAACATTCAACATTCAACATGGTTTGAATAATCTTTAGTAATCACGGTTTAAATATCAGAAGCGATTTGATCGCTACCGATGGGGCAATATAAAACCAATTGAGGGTGGGTGGGTTGAACTTATTAAAGATGTGAATAAGTTGCTTTGAGTAAAAATAAAACCAAAAAAATTTAAATTGCTCTTTTGTGTTGATTTATTTGATAGGTGTTTTGGTTTAAATCCAGCGACTCTTTTTTATTCTGTGTATTTTTGATTGTTTGTACATATTGTATTTAATGGGGATTTGGGAATTAGAGGGAGTGATGCAGAATATAGAGAATAGGAGGTGGTAAAAATAATTAAAATAGTATGGGTGTGGAGTCTATTTGATCTATTTGTAAGTTTTAAACTGAAAAACTTTGTGAATTTAAGCTTAAAAATAAGAACAGTGCTCCATTCTGTAGAATAAATAAACAGTTGAAGCATTATTTCTAAAATAAAGCGGAAAAGGGGTTGCGCCTGGCCTGAAATGCTGTAGAATGCACATCCATCGGCGGTGATGTTGATTAAAACTTGTTGAGAAACAAGGATTTAGCCTAAAAGGTTTGAATCTGAAAGTCTTGAGGAAGTTGAAAATTAATCAATAAAACCTGTTGACTTTCTTTCAATAGAGAGTAATATAGCCGACCTAGCTTGCTGCTGACGAAGTAGCAAGAAGATCATTAAGAGATTATGAAGAACAACTTGTGTGGATTTTTACCGGTTGATCGATCGAAATTATTTTCATTGATTGATGGTAGAAATTACTCGAAGTTTATTTGAGAAATTAAAGTCAGAAAATTGATGAGCCAAGATTTGTAGCCATAAGCTACTAATGATTTTTAACTGAAGAGTTTGATCATGGCTCAGATTGAACGCTGGCGGCAGGCTTAACACATGCAAGTCGAGCGGGGAAAGGTAGCTTGCTACCTTACCTAGCGGCGGACGGGTGAGTAATGCTTAGGAATCTGCCTATTAGTGGGGGACAACATTTCGAAAGGAATGCTAATACCGCATACGCCCTACGGGGGAAAGCAGGGGACCTTCGGGCCTTGCGCTAATAGATGAGCCTAAGTCGGATTAGCTAGTTGGTGGGGTAAAGGCCTACCAAGGCGACGATCTGTAGCGGGTCTGAGAGGATGATCCGCCACACTGGGACTGAGACACGGCCCAGACTCCTACGGGAGGCAGCAGTGGGGAATATTGGACAATGGGGGGAACCCTGATCCAGCCATGCCGCGTGTGTGAAGAAGGCCTTTTGGTTGTAAAGCACTTTAAGCGAGGAGGAGGCTACTTAGATTAATACTCTGAGATAGTGGACGTTACTCGCAGAATAAGCACCGGCTAACTCTGTGCCAGCAGCCGCGGTAATACAGAGGGTGCAAGCGTTAATCGGATTTACTGGGCGTAAAGCGTGCGTAGGTGGCCAATTAAGTCAAATGTGAAATCCCCGAGCTTAACTTGGGAATTGCATTCGATACTGGTTGGCTAGAGTATGGGAGAGGATGGTAGAATTCCAGGTGTAGCGGTGAAATGCGTAGAGATCTGGAGGAATACCGATGGCGAAGGCAGCCATCTGGCCTAATACTGACACTGAGGTACGAAAGCATGGGGAGCAAACAGGATTAGATACCCTGGTAGTCCATGCCGTAAACGATGTCTACTAGCCGTTGGGGTCTTTGAGACTTTAGTGGCGCAGCTAACGCGATAAGTAGACCGCCTGGGGAGTACGGTCGCAAGACTAAAACTCAAATGAATTGACGGGGGCCCGCACAAGCGGTGGAGCATGTGGTTTAATTCGATGCAACGCGAAGAACCTTACCTGGTCTTGACATAGTAAGAACTTTCCAGAGATGGATTGGTGCCTTCGGGAACTTACATACAGGTGCTGCATGGCTGTCGTCAGCTCGTGTCGTGAGATGTTGGGTTAAGTCCCGCAACGAGCGCAACCCTTTTCCTTATTTGCCAGCGGGTTAAGCCGGGAACTTTAAGGATACTGCCAGTGACAAACTGGAGGAAGGCGGGGACGACGTCAAGTCATCATGGCCCTTACGACCAGGGCTACACACGTGCTACAATGGTCGGTACAAAGGGTTGCTACCTCGCGAGAGGATGCTAATCTCAAAAAGCCGATCGTAGTCCGGATTGGAGTCTGCAACTCGACTCCATGAAGTCGGAATCGCTAGTAATCGCGGATCAGAATGCCGCGGTGAATACGTTCCCGGGCCTTGTACACACCGCCCGTCACACCATGGGAGTTTGTTGCACCAGAAGTAGGTAGTCTAACCGCAAGGAGGACGCTTACCACGGTGTGGCCGATGACTGGGGTGAAGTCGTAACAAGGTAGCCGTAGGGGAACCTGCGGCTGGATCACCTCCTTAACGAAAGATTGACGATCGGTAAGAATCCACAACAAGTTGTTCTTCATAAAGATGTATCTGAGGGTCTGTAGCTCAGTTGGTTAGAGCACACGCTTGATAAGCGTGGGGTCACAAGTTCAAGTCTTGTCAGACCCACCAAGTCTACTAACTGCATATTGAAAGATGGAAATCTGGAAATAAGTTACACACTAAAAGATACATTGACCTAATGATAAGCTGGGGACTTAGCTTAGTTGGTAGAGCGCCTGCTTTGCACGCAGGAGGTCAACGGTTCGACTCCGTTAGTCTCCACCATATATTAAGCTGAGAAATTATAGAATTTAGTGAACTATTTAAGTTTATTAAGTTCTGTGATTTATCACGGTTTCTAGACCTGACGAAGGCTAGAAAAATCATTAACAGATTATATTTGAGTTGAAATAAATTGTTTAAGGCTCAGAACTGAATTGAATTTAGCAGTAACTTGTTACTGTTAGGTGAAATGAAGAACTGAGAACTAGCGATTAACTGAATCAAGCGTTTTGGTATATGAATCTAATAGAAGCTGTACTGTAGTTCAATCTACGGACAACAAACTGTACGATTGTGATGAGTAATCATGATGATCTGTCTTAATCCTGCTTGTAGGGATTAACGACTGTTTGGGGTTGTATAGTCAAGTAATTAAGTGCATGTGGTGGATGCCTTGGCAGTCAGAGGCGATGAAAGACGTAATAGCCTGCGATAAGCTCCGGGGAGGCGGCAAATATCCTGTGATCCGGAGATTTCTGAATGGGGAAACCCACTTACCATAAGGTAGGTATTGCATGATGAATACATAGTCATGCAAGGCGAACGAGGGGAAGTGAAACATCTCAGTACCCTTAGGAAAAGAAATCAATTGAGATTCCCTTAGTAGCGGCGAGCGAACGGGGAAAAGCCCATTAAGTCATATAAGTTCTAGTGGAATGCTCTGGGAAGTGCAACCGTAGTGGGTGATAGTCCTGTACACGAAAGGGCTTATATGATGATGTCGAGTAGGGCGAGGCACGTGAAACCTTGTCTGAATATGGGGGGACCATCCTCCAAGGCTAAATACTCCTGACTGACCGATAGTGAACCAGTACCGTGAGGGAAAGGCGAAAAGAACCCCTGTGAGGGGAGTGAAATAGATCCTGAAACCGCATGCATACAAGCAGTGGGAGCCGGCATTGTGTCCGGTGACTGCGTACCTTTTGTATAATGGGTCAGCGACTTACATTCAGTAGCAAGGTTAACCGTATAGGGGAGCCGTAGGGAAACCGAGTCTTAATAGGGCGTTCAGTTGCTGGGTGTAGACCCGAAACCGGGTGATCTATCCATGAGCAGGTTGAAGGTTGGGTAACACTAACTGGAGGACCGAACCCACTGTCGTTGAAAAGCCAGGGGATGACTTGTGGATAGGGGTGAAAGGCTAATCAAACTCGGTGATAGCTGGTTCTCCCCGAAAGCTATTTAGGTAGCGCCTCGGACGAATACCATTGGGGGTAGAGCACTGTTTCGGCTAGGGGGTCATCCCGACTTACCAAACCGATGCAAACTCCGAATACCAATGAGTACTATCCGGGAGACAGACTGCGGGTGCTAACGTCCGTAGTCAAGAGGAAAACAATCCAGACCGCCAGCTAAGGCCCCAAAATTATAGTTAAGTGGGAAACGATGTGGGAAGGCATAGACAGCTAGGAGGTTGGCTTAGAAGCAGCCACCCTTTAAAGAAAGCGTAATAGCTCACTAGTCGAGTCGGCCTGCGCGGAAGATGTAACGGGGCTAAAACTATATGCCGAAGCTGCGGATGTGCAATTTATTGCACGTGGTAGGGGAGCGTTCTGTAAGCCGATGAAGGTGGATTGAGAAGTCTGCTGGAGGTATCAGAAGTGCGAATGCTGACGTGAGTAACGACAATGCGAGTGAAAAACTCGCACGCTGAAAGACCAAGGGTTCCAGTCCAACGTTAATCGGGGCTGGGTGAGTCGACCCCTAAGGCGAGGCCGAGAGGCGTAGTCGATGGGAAATTGGTTAATATTCCAATACTTCTGTGTAATGCGATGAGAGGACGGAGAAGGTTAAGTCAGCCTGGCGATGGTTGTCCAGGTGAAAGGTAGTAGGCATGCATCTTAGGCAAATCCGGGGTGCTCTATGCTGAGAACTGATAGCAAGCTGTACTTGTACAGCGAAGTGGCTGATACCATACTTCCAGGAAAAGTCTCTAAGCTTCAGTTACACAGGAATCGTACCCGAAACCGACACAGGTGGTCAGGTCGAGTAGACCAAAGCGCTTGAGAGAACTCTGCTGAAGGAACTAGGCAAAATGGTACCGTAACTTCGGGAGAAGGTACGCTGTCGACGGTGATTCCCCTTGCGGGATGAGCGGTTGACAGCCACAGAAACCAGGCCCCTGCAACTGTTTATTAAAAACATAGCACTCTGCAAACACGAAAGTGGACGTATAGGGTGTGATGCCTGCCCGGTGCTGGAAGGTTAATTGATGGGGTTAGCGTAAGCGAAGCTCTTGATCGAAGCCCCAGTAAACGGCGGCCGTAACTATAACGGTCCTAAGGTAGCGAAATTCCTTGTCGGGTAAGTTCCGACCTGCACGAATGGCATAATGATGGGGGCGCTGTCTCCAGCAGAGACTCAGTGAAATCGAATTCGCCGTGAAGATGCGGTGTACCCGCGGCTAGACGGAAAGACCCCGTGAACCTTTACTGCAGCTTGACATTGAACTTTGATCTTACTTGTGTAGGATAGGTGGGAGGCTTTGAAACCAGGACGCTAGTTCTGGTGGAGCCAATCTTGAAATACCACCCTGGTAATATTGAGGTTCTAACTCTGCTCCATAATCTGGAGCGAGGACCATGTCTGGTGGGTAGTTTGACTGGGGCGGTCTCCTCCTAAAGAGTAACGGAGGAGTACGAAGGTGCGCTCAGCGTGGTCGGAAATCACGCGTAGAGTATAAAGGCAAAAGCGCGCTTAACTGCGAGACCCACAAGTCGAGCAGGTACGAAAGTAGGTCTTAGTGATCCGGTGGTTCTGTATGGAAGGGCCATCGCTCAACGGATAAAAGGTACTCTGGGGATAACAGGCTGATACCGCCCAAGAGTTCATATCGACGGCGGTGTTTGGCACCTCGATGTCGGCTCATCTCATCCTGGGGCTGAAGCAGGTCCCAAGGGTATGGCTGTTCGCCATTTAAAGAGGTACGCGAGCTGGGTTTAGAACGTCGTGAGACAGTTCGGTCCCTATCTACCGTGGGCGCTGGAAATTTGAGAGGATCTGCTCCTAGTACGAGAGGACCAGAGTGGACAAACCTCTGGTGTACCGGTTGTCACGCCAGTGGCATCGCCGGGTAGCTATGTTTGGAAGGGATAACCGCTGAAAGCATCTAAGCGGGAAGCCTACCTCAAGATAAGATTTCCCAAGGACTTTATGTCCTCTAAAGAGCCGTTGAAGACTACAACGTTGATAGGTTGGATGTGGAAGTGCAGTGATGCATGAAGCTGACCAATACTAATTACTCGTGAGGCTTGACTATACAACACCCAAACAGTTGTTGTTTCGAAAGATTTCTAAGCAAAACGCTTGATTTGGCTGACGCTAGTCCTTAAACTTTGACTCAAATATATCTGTTAATAACTCTTTTGACCAAAGCTAGGCATACACCCAGTGTAAATAAGACCATAGCGAGTAATCATAAACAGTTGTGCTGGCGACAATAGCAAGAGTGAACCACCTGATCCCTTCCCGAACTCAGAAGTGAAACCTCTTTGCGCTGATGGTAGTGTGGGGTTACCCATGTGAGAGTAAGTCATCGCCAGCTCATTATTCCGAAAAATCCCCCTCCGCTATAAAGCAGAGGGGGATTTTTTTATGTCTATAAAAAGCCAAGGAGTTTTATTTTAATCGGATTTTGGTGAGCATCATATTAGATAAATATCTTTAGAATTTATTACGAGAAATTTCAAATAAATGTGATTAAAAAATAAACTAGAATACTTCAATACGGACTGAACATGGATGGCAATTATTAAAATCTTAAATTTTATTATTGCTTAGAATATATTAATAAAAATAAAACGATTAAAGTCAAAATTAGTCAATTAGTCGAATATCACGGCAGTGAATAGTAAACATTTCCTCATTTATATATAAAATTAGTTATTTCAATACAATAAGATAGAATGCATTTTATAAAGAAATACTTATATTCTTTAGTCTTATTGAGCGTGTATTATGTTGTCAGTATATTAATACATAAATGAAATTTAACTTAATAATCTTTATTAAGTATGGACAAGTACTCATGGGAGATGAGAACGATGACAACGGAAAAAATAGATGTAAATTCTGTAGTCGATAATGCGAAATTCACGCCTTTCCACTTCAATGTAGTTGCTTGGTGTCTACTCATTATCTTATTTGATGGCTATGATTTAGCAATTAATGGCGTGACTTTACCATTACTGATGAATGATTGGGGCTTGAGTGCCGTTCAAGCAGGCATGTTAGCCAGTACGGCGCTTGCGGGCATGATGTTTGGCGCAATGTTCTTTGGATCATTGGCAGACAAAATTGGTCGTAAAAAAGTGATCATGATTTGTATTGTGCTCTTTAGCGGATTAACTTTTGCAGGTGGTTTTGCATCGAATCCGACTGAATTTGGTATTTTACGTTTCTTGGCGGGTTTAGGGATTGGCGGTGTGATGCCAAACCTTGTGGCTTTAACCTCTGAATATGCACCGCAAAAGATGCGTAGTACACTGGTTACAACCATGTTTAGTGGTTATGCCGTGGGTGGCGTAATGGCTGCGCTGTTGGGTTCATGGTTTACTCCAACTTATGGTTGGCAGGTAATGTTCTTTATTGCAGGCATTCCTTTATTTTTACTTC
The DNA here is from genome assembly GCF_002135195.1 of Acinetobacter terrae. Lineage (NCBI taxonomy): Bacteria > Pseudomonadati > Pseudomonadota > Gammaproteobacteria > Moraxellales > Moraxellaceae > Acinetobacter > Acinetobacter terrae. Next base: position 8,960 of record NZ_NEGF01000008.1, on the reverse strand, counting down.
CGCTTATTTGGAAATTCTTACCAGAATCTTTAGCGTTTATGGTGAAGCAAAACAAACAGGAAAATGCACGTGCAATCGTGCGTCGTCTTGAGCCTTCACTTAAAGTTACCGAATCAACAATTTTTACTTTGCCACAAGAAAGTGTGCCTGAAGCTGCAAACGTAGTGAGCTTGTTCCGTCGTGGACGTGCAACCAATACATTGTTGTTCTGGCTTGCATTCTTTACCTGTTTACTGACGATGTATGCGTTAAGCAGCTGGTTGCCTAAGCTGATGATGGCGGCTGGTTATTCGATGGATAACAGTCTAATGTTCATGATGGTGATGAATGTCGGTGCGGTAGTCGGTATTGTCGGCGGTGGTATTTTGGCGGATCGTTTCCACTTGAAACCTGTACTGATGTTCCTTGGGATTATGGGTGCGATTGTGATGAGCTTAATGGGCTTCCAATCGAATCAATTCCTTCTGTACATTTTGGTGTTCTTGGCAGGTGCGGCTTCAATTGGCTCGCAAATGCTTCTCTATAGCTATGTGGCTCAGTTCTACCCACTTGCAGTGCGTTCGACGGGCATTGGTTGGTCTTCTGCAATTGGTCGTATGGGCGCGATTGTAGGTCCAATTTTAATTGGTGGCTTACTCGGTATGAATTTGCCTGCGCACTTTAACTTTATGGCAGTAGGTTTACCTGTGCTAATTACTGCAATTGCGGTTGCTTTGATTATGAGTGAAGATGAATCTGAAAAGATTAAAGCATCAAAATCCATTGCAGCGAAAGCTTAGAAATTAAGATTAAAAGAAGCCTCTGAAAGGGGGCTTTTTATGCTATAACAAATTAATTTTTATAAATAAATTTTAAAAATGAGTCAAGAGCAATTAATAGCTGAAGCAATTTTGCAACTTAAACAAGAATCAAACGTTATTAAAGATTATATTTTTCCTATAACAATAGCGCTCTTTTCTTCATTGATTGGTGCGGTAGTTGGTTATTTTGTATATTTGCGACAAGAAAAATTAGCCGCAGAAAAAAGAAAGCTAGATATTATTAATAAATGGATATTAATTGCGGATGAAATTCATCAGTCATTACTATCTATTAAATGCAATTACCATGGAAATTTAACCTCGCATCCATATCAGAGATTTCTTGCTATACCATCTATTATAGGAACAGAAAAAAATTTCCAGCTCGAGTATCATGAATTGGTTTTTATTACAGATTTTGAACAATTTAAGTGGTTGAATGTAGGATATTTAAGAACTCTTTTTGCTAATTACAATACTTTGCTTTCGATATGGAATATTAGAAATGAGTTTAATGAAAAAATTCGCTTACAGTTCTTTAAATTTGATGATAGAAATACAGCATATATTGATTTAAGTGATGCAGAAATTGAGTCTAATATTAATCAAAATGACTTATCGTGTTTAATAGATCTAACTGAACGTGCTCTCAGACTTACTGATGACTTAATTATAGAGTTTTATAAATTTTTAGATGAGTTTCCTTTAGTCGTTAGAAAAAAAATCGACTTAAAATTAGTGAAAAATTATGGTTTTATATTACATATTGATATGAAAGCAAATAAAGCCATTCAACCTTTACTGCAAGAATGTCCTTTACCTGATTATAAAAAAATATCAAAAATTTCAGGACGGACTGAAGAAGAACTTATGGCAAGATATAAGCCATTATTCAATTAGTAATAAATGGTGGGTATAAATATGGAATTTAATTCGATCTCCCCAATCCCTGAAGATGACGAAGAACTTCATCTTCCTGAACTTGTGTACTGGGCTTCACTTGGCGATCTTGAACAGGTGACTGAAACCTTAAAACAAGGCATTGACCCTAATTCTACCGATGATGAAGGCTATAGTGCTTTACAGGCAGCAGCTGAAAATGATCATTTGGAAGTTGTGAAGTTACTTGTCAGTAAAGGTGCTGATATTGATCATCGTAGTACATATACTGCCTTGGAACTTGCTGAAATGGCGGGAAATCAAGAAGTAGTTGCCTACCTAAAAAGCTTGGAAAGCCTGCATTAATAAATTAATAAAAAAGCCCTACATTGATAGGGCTTTTTTACATCAGTTGTTTCGGTATCACTTCAATTGTACTTCATGATTCTGATACTCAGATTTTATTGCTGTTTTTGCTTTGATAAAAATAGCGCTTCCTGATGTATTTAGAATATGAAATTTATCTGAATGAATATTTATCCCAATATAAGCATTCTCTAATACTACCTAGGATTTAATGGTGCAATTCATAGCATCCGTTCTTGTCATTTTAGGGTTTTTAGTCGACAAACTCTGACAATCTTTCAATCAAATCATCTTTAGTCGGGTACAGAATTTTATATTTTTAAAATATTGTTTTTATTAAATAAAATAAGTGTGAACCATAGTTCACAGCAAAATATGTAACAAAAAACCCTACTCTTAGCTCGTATTGTCCTGACATTTTATTACAGATAGGATTTTCCATACCTTTAAGGTATGGGTTTATGCCTTTCAAGTTGTGGACAAAATTCCACCAGAAACTCATTGTAGATTGAAATTATAAAGTCTCACAATTGGAGGTGAGTACTCATGACAGCAACAATAATGAATGTAAATGCTGTAGTGGATCAGGCCAAGTTCAAGTCATTTCACTTGAAACTTGTGCTTTGGTGCCTGTTTATCGTCTTATTTGACGGTTATGACTTAGCAATTAATGGGGTCGTTTTGCCCTTACTGATGCAAGAGTGGGGCATGAGTGCCGTGCAGGCAGGTATGTTGGCGAGTACGGCTTTGGCTGGCATGATGTTTGGTGCGATGGGCTTTGGCATGCTGGCAGATAAAATTGGCCGCAAAAAAGTTATTTTAATTTGTGTTTCATTATTCAGCCTGTTTACTTTTTTAGGCGGATTTGCCACTAATCCAACAGAATTTGGAATATTACGCTTTGTTGCAGGCTTGGGCATTGGCGGCGTATTGCCAAATTTAGTGGCTTTAACTTCAGAATATGCACCGCAGCGTGTGCGCAGTACTTTAGTCACTACTATGTTCAGCGGTTATGCCATGGGCGGAATTATGGCAGCGTTGTGCGGAACATGGTTTACAGCGGATTATGGCTGGCAGGTCATGTTCCATATTGCGGTTATTCCTTTACTGTTTGTTCCATTATTTTGGAAATTCCTGCCGGAATCTTTAATATTTTTGGTTAAAGCAAAGAAAGAAGATCAGGCGCGTTATTTTTTACAAAAAGTTGAGCCGGCAGCGCAAGTATCAGCAGATACACAATTGGTTTTAGCTTCGACTGATCAAACGGGAAGTACCTCAGTAAAAGAATTGTTCACTGAAAATCGTGCTGTAGGAACATTTTTGTTTTGGCTTGCATTTTTCATGTGCTTATTAATGCTTTATGCATTAGGCAGCTGGTTGCCAAAACTGATGATGGCAGCGGGTTATTCTTTAGGCAGCAGCTTGATGTTTTTACTGGCATTGAATGTTGGAGCAGTGATTGGAACAATAAGTGGAGGGGTTTTAGCTGACCGCTTTGACTTTAAACGCGTTCTGATCAGTATGTTAATTGTAGGAATACTTTCTTTAGTTGGATTAGGCTTCAATTCTCCACAGCCTGTGATTTATTTGCTGGTGAGTCTGGCAGGTGCATCCTCAATTGGCAGCAGCATTTTACTGTACAGTTATGTTGCACAGTATTATCCGGTTGCAGTCCGTTCAACGGGGATTGGCTGGGCATCGGCAGTGGGCCGTATCGGGGCGATTGTAGGTCCAATCGTGATCGGCATGCTTTTGGGCATGGAACTGCCGCATAAATGGAATTTTATCGCTGTGGCTATTCCTGGAATTATTGGCGCACTTGCCATATTCTTTATCCGTCCAGCAAAAACGAGTGAAATTAAAGCTGAACCAACAGTTGAGGCATCTGCACAACCTATCCGTTCTTAAAACAGCTCATCTACACAAGATAGATTTTTGTAAAACTTAAGCCTCCTTCGGGAGGCTTTTTTCTGTATGAGAGGAATTTGAAGCATGAAAAAGCCCCATCATTCTGATAGGGCTTCTTCGTATTGGTGACTTAGGTATAACTCCTGTCGTACCTCACATCCTGATGCTCAAACTGATTATTATTGTTTTTAGTTTGGGAAACTTCCTGTTTCCTGATGAGTTAAATATAGTGTGAATCAAACGGCTTGAACAGCTGGCGTTTTCTGCAGTTCATGTAAGCTAAAGCGTACAACACTGCTTTAGAAATGTGCTTCCAGACCTATATAAGGTCCTTTAAACTTCAATTTGGCTTCCTGGTTTGAACCTTCTTCCAGCTGAATATCCAGAATGCGATAACCGGCTTTAGCACCGACATCCACCAGTACCGTATCCACAAAATTATATTTTAGTTCTAGCTGAGCGTCGGTAACTTGTGTATCCGTTAACTTGGCAAAACTGGCTTCTGCTTTGGCACTCAAACCTGTAAATGGCAGTTTTACACCCGCTTCTGCATAGATCATCGGTAACGTTTCACTGACTTCAGTATTTTGGGTAAAATTCTGCTGGATATCTCCATCCAGTAATTTGGCACCGAAGCCGACATCTGCAGATACAACATTATCGAGTATTTCGTAATACAGAATGAAGTCTGAATAATCGAGATCGAGCTGATGGCTTTTAACCCCTGCCAAACTCTGATCACTTTCCGCCTGTAGATTGCTATGTTTAATTTTTGCATTCGGCAAAAAAGGTACCGGGTGTTCTACAGCAATGGAAAATGACATGCTGTGATCATCTTCAAGTTGTGGCTGGGGAAGTGCTGATGCAGAATTGCTTAAATCTGTACTGTATTTCCAGTAATCAGTACTGGCTTTAACACCAATAAAATCGGCTTGTGCAGAGCTGAAAGCCCCAAGTCCAAGGATGAAGCAAAATAATTTGAGTGATTGCATGGATATCCTAAATATGTGATCTGTTATTTTTAGAAAATAATTTTGTTACTTAAATATAGTGAACTGATGCCCAACTCAGCGCATCATATAGTGAATGAAAAAAAATTGCATTGTTGTTATTTCTAGAAATTAAAGGAAATTTTTACATGGTAGATAAAGCTGTAAAAGTGATTGATTATCCTCTGTATGTTGCAGGTAAAGCGGTTAAAACAGAGCAATGGCTTGAAGTAGAACATAAATATACGCATGAGGTTTATGCACGGGTCGCTTTGGCAAATGAAAAAACTATCGAAAAAGCTATTCAGTCCGCTGTAAAGGCGGAAAAAGAAATGGCAGCTTTAGAACCTTTTCAAAAACAAAAAATTTTACTGCATTGTGTGAAACGCTTTAATGAAATGCGAGCGGAGTTGACAGAAATTCTGATTGCCGAAGGGGGGAAACCACGCAAGGCTGCAGCAGCAGAAGTGGAACGTTTAATCAATACCTTTCAAATTGCAGCCGATGCGGTAACCCAACTGGATGATGGACGCATGATTCCTTTGGCTGTGACAGCCGCTGCATCGGGTTATCAAGGCATGATGAAATATGCACCGGTTGGTGCAGTATCCTTAATTAGTCCGTTTAATTTTCCATTAAATTTAACCGCGCATAAAATTGCGCCTGCAATTGCCGCTGGTTGCCCATTTGTGCTTAAACCGGCGAGTTTAACCCCTATTTCTGCATTGAAAATTGCCGAAGTTCTTGCCGAGACCGATTTACCCAAAGGTGCATTTTCGATTTTACCCTGTCCACGTGAACATGCTGATGTACTGGTCACTGATGACCGTTTCAAACTGCTCAGTTTTACCGGTTCGGATGTAGTCGGTTGGGACATGAAAGCACGTGCCGGGCGTAAGAAAGTCATCTTGGAGCTGGGTGGTAATGCCGCAGTCATGATTGATGCGGATACTGAAATTAGCGATGCTTTGGTGGATCGTTTGATTGGTGGTGCGTATAACCACGCGGGGCAAGTATGTATTAGTGTGCAACGTATTTTGGTACATGCAGATGTTTATGCCGAATTGAAGAAAAAACTGGTCGCCAAACTGAAAAAAATTAAAGCTGCTGATCCGCGACTGGATAGCACGCTGATTGGTCCGATGATTAAAGAATCCGAAGCGATACGCCTGAAAAAATGGGTCGATAAGGCAGTCAAAAAAGGCGCAAAACTGCTGGTCGGTGGTGAGCTGAACGGGGTGATGTTTGAACCCACTTTGCTTGAAAATGTCGATGCCTCTTTAGAGGTTTATAAAGATGAAGTATTTGGACCTGTGGCAATTATTGAGAAATATAAGAGCTTTGAACAAGGCATAGAGCGAATCAATAGCAGCCGGTTTGGTTTACAGGCAGGGGTATATACCCAGAACCTGAATAAAATGCTCTATGCTTGGGATCATTTACATGTTGGTGGCGTGATTATTAATGACATTCCCTCTTTCCGGGTCGATAACATGCCGTATGGTGGTGTAAAAGACTCTGGTCTGGGACGTGAAGGCGTGCAATATGCGATTCGTGACATGCAGGAAGAGCGTATTTTAGCGATTAAAAGATAAAAAATTTTCAGGCAATCAGTGTATTTAAATACGCTGATTGCCATTGAACTAAGCAGATCTAAGCAAAATAAAAAATCAGCTCACGCTTTAAAAAGAGCTGGCTTCGTTAAATAGAGGGTTAAATAAGCTATATTTTGATCAATTCATAATTTATAGATTATAAAATTAAATAATCTCCGCAAAAACTACAGAAAAAGGCCCAGAAAGTGGGTATTGTTCAAGCATTGAAAGGCAAAAAGAAGCAAAAGACTTTAAGCAAGATTTTGTGATGACGGCCTGTTTGCAATTTAGAACAGAATGCTCAAAAGGCGTAGAACTAACTTCAGACATAAAAAGATTAATTTTTTGAATGGTACTTTTTTTGCTTGCGATATAACCCAACAACAAGCAGCAGCTAAAGATGCCTAAGGTTGAGGTATTTTATGACAGATACTCGTGAAAACTGGACGTCACGATCGGGCTTTATTATTGCAGCGGTTGGATCGGCTGTGGGTTTAGGTAATATTTGGCGCTTTCCCTACATTGCTTATGAAAATGGTGGTGGTGCATTCTTAATTCCTTATCTTATTGCTTTAATTACTGCAGGTTTGCCACTTTTATTTCTAGATTATGCGGTAGGGCATAAAAGTAATAGTTCACCTCCCAAGGCCTACCGACAACTGTTCCGTGGTGGTGAAACCCTCGGCTGGTGGCAAGTGTGTGTATGTATCATCATTGGTTTGTATTATGCCAGCGTTTTGACTTGGGCAGGTAGTTATGTCTACTTCTCTATTGGTCAGATGTGGGGCAGTGACCCAGAAGGTTTCTTCTTTAAAACTTATTTGCAGACCTCGGATGCCACAGGTTTTGACCCTCGTTTTGTCAGTCACATTTTCTGGCCGTTGGCCGGTATTTGGGCACTGACCTTAATCATTTTATATGGGGGTGTGAAAAAAGGCGTTGAGCTTTCCAACAAGATTTTCATGCCATTATTGTTTGTTTTATTTACACTTTTAGTAATTCAATCACTTCGTTTACCGGGCGCGGTAGAGGGTTTAAATGCCTTCTTTACCCCGAACTGGTCTGCGATGATGGACTATAAAGTGTGGCTGGCGGCTTATGGTCATACCTTCTTCTCGCTTTCAGTGGGTTTCGGGATCATGGTGACCTATGCCTCTTATTTAAAGCCAAAAACCAATTTAACCGGTTCAGGCTTAATCGTGGGCTTTGCCAATGCTTCAACTGAAATTTTAGCCGGTATTGGTATTTTTGCTGCACTTGGCTTTATGGCTTATAGCGCAAATACCAATGTGCAAGACGTTGTAAGTGGTGGTATTGGACTGGCATTTATTGCATTCCCTAAAATCATTTCTAGCTTGGGTGCAGGTGCGGATTTATTCGGGATCTTGTTCTTTACTTCATTATTTGTCGCCGGTATTTCATCGATGGTAAGTATTTTGGAAGTTCCAATTGCAGCCATGATGGACAAGCTGAAATGGGGCCGTAAAAAAGCAGTCACGATTGTCGGTGGTGGTAGTGCACTGGTTTCTATTGTTCTATTCTCAAGTGTGAACTCGATTAAACTGGTCGATATCATTGACCATTTCATTAATAACATTGGCATTATCGGCGGAGCATTGATTTCAATTATCAGTATTGCGTGGTTCAAGCGTTCGGCTTTGGTTGAGATCAGAAATCATGTCAATGCCATTTCAACCGTGCAATTGGGCAAAGGCTGGGATTTCACTTTAACCGTGATTACCTCTTTGATTTTGCTGGTAACTTTAGGAATGACCATCTTTAACTTGTTATTAAAAGGTTATGGTGATTATAGTGTAAGTCTGCAGTGGTTATTTGGCTGGGGCTGCGTCATTTTCTGTGCTGTAGTGGCGTTTGTTTTAGCCAAAATGAAAGATCGCTAGGAGAGAAAAGATGAATACTTCAGCAATTGTGATGATGATTATCTCGATGGTGTTCTTGTGGGGCGGATTGGCCTTGTCGATTCTACATTTAATGAAAAACCCTGAAGAGCTGGATGAGGTTCTTGAAGAAGTCAAAGATCAACATACCCTCTAAGTCAAAAACATTTAGTCATCACTGATAAAATCTTAAAATGAAAGTCATTATCATTTATGGTAATGGCTTTCTTGTTTCTGAAATGGAGCATGGCATCCTTAGCCTTCAGTTTAGTAATTTTTAAATTTGTCATTTAAAAAAACATATAGTTAAAAAATAGATACAAAAAAGGTGGCTTAAAGCCACTGCTGTCCCATAGTTTGATTTAAATAAAAAAACCTGAGTCCGAACAGTTAAAATATGAGTGCAAACAAACACTTTAACGACCAGGATTCAGGTTTTGTCACATCAGAATACCGTATTTCATCAGTTAATTAAACCAGTCTTACGACAAGATTTTGAACGGCTTGCTAAACAACATCATGTTG